>MNYP01000164.1 GCA_001873135.1 Helicobacteraceae bacterium CG2_30_36_10 | reverse complement strand
AGGTGGCTATAGAGAGAGGGAAACGCCTGGTCCCATTCCGAACCCAGAAGCTAAGCCTCTCATCGCTGATAATACTGCACCTGTCAGGTGTGGAAATGTAGGTCGCTGCCTAGTTATAATCGTTTTTAACTTCCTTTTATAACTCTTTTTAGTATTATTTATTTATTATGCCAATAAACTATAGTTGACTTTATTTATTCAATAATGATTTATCTACTTCCCAAAAATGCTCTATATTATCCATATTTACCTTTTCTAATCTATTTAAAAAATATTCTCTTGTTACCTCTTTCGCACCTAAACTTTTTAAATGTTCCGTTGGTACTTGACAATCTATAAAGTCATACCCCCACTCTTTTAAGTGTTTTACTAAGAGATAATATGCTGCTTTAGAGGCATCATTGACATCTGCAAACATTGACTCTCCGCAAAAAACTCTACCTACTACAACTCCATATAAACCACCCACCAATGTATTATTCTGATAACTCTCTATTGAATGCGCTACACCCATGCCATGAAGTGTTACATAGGCTTCAATAATTTCTTCTTGTATCCATGTTTCATTTTGATTATTTCTTTCTTTTGAGCCACATCTTCTTATAACTTTAGTAAAATTAGTGTCAAATTTATACTCAAACTTTTTCAAACTTTTTTTAAGTGAGCGACTCAGTTTAAAATCATCCAGTTCCATTATCAGTCTGGGATTAGGTGACCACCAGAGTATTGGGTCTGCTTTAGCATACCATGGAAAGATTCCATTTTGATATGCTTTAATGAGTCGTGATGGTACTAGGTTCCCGCCCCATGCTACTATTCCATTTTCATTGGCATTGTTGGCATGTGGAAAGATTATCTCGTGTTTGTTTATTTGAGGAATCACTGTAAATCTTTAAACTCCAGTTTTAGTGCATCATCAAAATCTACCTTCACTTCTCCACCATTTTTTAGTTTGCCAAAGAGTATCTCATCACTTAATTTATTTGTGATATTATCTTGAATATATCTTTTTATTGGTCTGGCGCCCATCTCTACGGAGTAAGCACTATCCGCTATGAATTCTATTGCTTTTTTGGTGATTGTAACACCTATTTTTTTCTTTCTTAAATCTTTGTTTAGTTCATCAATAAATATTGAAACTATTTCTCTTACCGTTTGCATACTCAATTGTTTGAATTCAACTATAGCATCTAATCTATTTCTAAATTCAGGCGTAAAAAATGATTTTAGTTCTTCATTTTTTGAGATTGAAGAGTCTTTATTAAAACCCATTACACTTCTGGCGGTTGCTCCAATATTGGAGGTCATTATAAGTATTACATTTTGAAAATTTGCTTTGAACCCATTATTGTCTGTAAGTGTAGCGCTGTCCATAATCTGGAGCAAAATATTTACCAAATCGGGATGTGCTTTTTCTATCTCATCAAGTAGCAATACTGTATAAGGATGTTTTTTTATAGCCTCCGTCAGTAAGCCGCCTTGTTCAAACCCCACATATCCCGGAGGCGCACCGACTAATCTGCTGAGAGCATGTTTTTCCATATATTCGCTCATATCAAAACGCTCAAAATGTATGCCAAGTGTTTTACTGAGTGAAATGGCTAATTCAGTTTTTCCTACGCCGGTTGGCCCAGAAAATAGAAATGAAGCTATCGGCTTATTCGCCGGCGTTAACCCTGCTTTTGATATTTTAATTGCCTTGCTTACTTCCTTTACTGCTGTATCTTGCCCGATAATTTTTAATCTTAGATTCTCTTCAAGGCTAATCAACGAAGCTGTTTCATCTTTATCTATTTTTGAGGTTGAAATACCTACGATTCCTGATATGGTTCTTTCAATATCGCAAGATGTTACCTTCTGCTTTTTGGCTTTTTTGAGATGAAAAGATGCTGCTGTTTCATCAATAAGGTCAATCGCCTTGTCTGGCAAAAATCTATCAGTAATGTATCTCTTTGAGAGTTCAACTGCAGTTTTTAATGCACCGTCTGTATACTTTATACCATGATGTTTTTCATATCTGCTTTTTAGTCCTTTTAAAATCAGATAAGAGGTCTTAGTTGACGGTTCTTCTATATTTACTTTAGAGAATCTTCTGCTTAATGCCTTATCTTTTTCAAAACCGTTTCTATATTCGGCAAAAGTTGTTGCACCCATACATTTGAGTTCGCCAGAAGCTAATGCCGGTTTTAACTGATTTGCTGCATCCATTGTCCCGCTTGTTGAACCGGCACCTATCAAAGTGTGAATTTCATCAATAAAAAGAATCGCATTTGGGTGAGTTTTCAGCTCATCCATAACACCTTTTAGTCTCTTCTCAAAATCGCCTCTATATTTTGTTCCGGCTAGCAGTGCGCTCAAGTCAAGAGCAAAGAGTTCTGAATTTTTTATAATTTGCGGAACATCGCCTCTAACAATATTTAGTGCTAAACCTTCGGCAATTGCAGTCTTGCCAACTCCGGCTTCTCCAACTAAAATAGGGTTGTTTTTCTTTCTTCTGCATAAGATTTGCATAACTCTTTTTATTTCGTTATCGCGTCCAATGACAGGGTCTATTTTCCCCTCTTTTGCTTTTTGTAAAAGGTCAATCGAATATTTGTCCAAATATAATTCAGATTCTTTCTCCTTTGGGCTTATATGGTTATGGGATATAACTTCTAAAATATCAAGTCGTGAAATTTGGTAGGCATTTAAAAGTAAATAGGTAAATGTATTCTCTTCATCATAAAGTGCAGCTATTAAATCGCCCACATCAGCACTACTCTGACCGGCGCTTTGTATATGTTTTATCATATTGTCAATCAAACGAGATAGAGCGACACTCTCTTGGGGGTCTTCATTTATATTTTGAGGCAGTGCCTGCATATTTGTGTCTATATAGTTTTTTAGAGCCTCTTTCATTTTTTTGACATCACCGCCACAGATGGAAATAATGGCTGAGCCGTCTTTTGAACTCAGCAATTGATAAAATATATGCTCAATCGTTAAATATTCATGTCTTAGTGTTTTTGCGTATAAAATAGATTTTTGAAAAATTTCATTTAGTTCTGGGCTAATCATTACTCTTCTTCCATAGTTGATTTTAAAGGAAAGCCACTGTCTCTGGCTTTTTTATGAACTTGCATAACTTTTGTTTGAGCTATTTCGTGAGTATAAACTCCGCATAAGCCTCGCTCTTTTTTGTGAACTTCAAGCATTATAGCTTCTGACTCTTCGTAGCTTTTGTGAAAAACAGTCATTAACACATCTATAACAAAATCCATGGAGGTATAATCATCATTGAGTATAAAAACTTTATACCGTTTTGGGTATTTAAGTGATATTTTATCTTTAAGTTCTAATTCTGTATTGCTTGGCATAATTTTCCTATTATCTAGTTTGCAGCGGCTAAAAAATCTTTTATTATATCTTTTGGATTTTCAAGTCCAATTGATATACGAATCAAGCCCTCTGTTATTCCAAGAAATTTTCTTGTATCTTCATCAAAGTCTCTGTAAATAGTAGAAGCCATGTGTAAAGCAAGTGTTCTACTGTCCCCAATATTTGCTGTTATTGTTGCTATTTTTGTTTTATTTAAAAAGGCATACGCTTTTTCTTTTGTGCCCATATCTAGACTAAGGAAAGTTCCACATCCATTTTTAAAATCGTTTAAATATCTCTCGTGATGCGGATGTGTTCTCAAGCATGGATGGTTTATATTTAGCCCGTTTTCACTAAGCTCTTTGGCTATTATTGACACACTGTTTACGATTCTTTGCATTCTTAAAGGAAGTGTTTCTAGCCCTAACATTGTCAAGTAACTGGAGTTTGCATTGGCGCTCATTCCAAAATCTCTCATTGCTCTTTTTTTGGCATTTGCAATCAACGCCATTTTACCGACACCTTTTATAAACTTGTGCAACTCTTTATATCTGGGAGTCTTGAATTTATCTTCACCATCATTAATAGAGCGAAAAACGGCGCATCCGCCTAAAGCAGCCGAATTCCCGGAGATGATTTTGGTAGTTGAATAAACAACTATGTCAGCACCAAGTTTCAAGGGTAAAATACTCATTGGAGTAATGGTGTTGTCAACCATTAAAGCAACTCCGGCGTCGTTTGCAATCTGTGCTATTTTTTTAATGTCGGGAAGTCTCATATTTGGGTTTGCGACACTCTCTAAAAAGATTATTTTCGTATTTTCGTTTATTGCATTTTTTATCTTTTCAAATTCATCTACATCAAAAAAGTGCGTTGTAATTCCAAAGCGGGTCAGTGTTTCAGAAAAGAGTGCATACGTTCCGCCAAATAACCCGCCGATTGAAATTATCTCACTTCCACATGCCAAAAGTGACATACACGCAAGCGTTGTTGCAGCCATGCCAGAGCTTGTTGCGACTGCACCGATGCCGCCATCCATTTTTGCCATAATAGTTTCTAGTTTCGCAGTTGTGGGATTTCCCATTCTTGAATAGAGCGGTTTTTTTATACTGCCATCAAAAATTCCCTCCGCAATTTGGGGAGTTGCATAAGCAAAAGAGGCGGAATTTACTATAGATGGACTAACTGCTCCCTCTTTACTCCCGATACTCTGCACAAATTCGGTACAATACTCTTCAAAATAATTCATTTATTTATGCCTTTTATTAATAAATGGATTATACCAAACAAGAGATAATTATGAGAAAAAGAATATTTATTACTGCTACAAATACAGATATAGGTAAGACTTACACAACAAAATTGCTTTTAAAAGAGTTTGCTTCTCGCGGGATTTTAGTTGGGGTTATCAAACTTATTGAAACAGGGGTTGTTGATGGGTATGCACCTGATGGGGAAACCCTTTTGGAGTGCGTAAAACAGTTAAACCCTAAGTTGTGGGCTTTGGGAGTTGAGGATATTGTCCCAATTACTTATGAATTACCCGCCGCTGCGTTTGTTGCTTCAAACAATACGCCTTTAGATTTAAAGAAAATTCAGACGAAGATTGAGGAAATGGAAGCTTCCTGTGAGCTTCTAATTATTGAGGGTGCAGGCGGACTTTATGTTCCCATAGATGAAAATACTATGATGATTGATTTAATTACGCATTTTAATGCTGTTGCACTTTTAGTGACACACTGCTCACTTGGCTGCATCAATGACACACTGCTGAGTAAAAAAGCTTTGAGAGATAGAAATATTCCACATGCCGTAGCTTTTAATTGTCGAGAGAGTGATGAGAGTTTTTCCACAGTTTCTGAGCCATATTTTATACAAACAGGTTTTGAAGTGTTAAAAGTGAACGAAGATATTGACTCTATATGTGATGTCTTGTATAATCTGTAAATTATTTAATAAAAGAGATTCATGCAACATTTAATTCGCACAGATGATTTTACCTTAGAAGAGATAAATGAGATATTGGCTGATGCTAAAAAGTTTAGTGACGGTCGTTTTGAGAGAATCCTTCAGGACAAGATTATTATTACTCTTTTCTTTGAAAATTCTACTCGTACAAGAAGCTCTTTTGAAATTGCGGCAAAGCGGCTTGGAGCAGAGATGATTCACCTCGATGTTTCAAAAAGCTCGACCAAAAAAGGCGAAACTTTGGTTGACACGGCGATGAACCTTGATGCAATGGGTCCGCATGCCATAATAGTGAGACATGAAAATGCAGGTGTTCCCAAAATTCTTTCAAATTATACAAAGGCCGCTATCGTCAATGCGGGTGACGGGGCACACGCCCATCCGACTCAGGCACTTCTTGATTTGTACACTTTAAAAGAGCATTTCGGTGAACTTAAAGGCAAAAAAATCGCTATAGTCGGCGACATTAAAAACTCTCGTGTAGCCAACTCAAACATAGAACTTTTAAGCCGCTTTGGTATGGAGGTTATTTTAGTGGCTCCGCCTCAGTTTTTGCCAAAAACAACGCTTAGAACAAGCCATTTCTTAGAAGAGATTATAGACGAAGTGGATGCTATTATGAGTTTGAGAACGCAGACTGAGAGACACTCTTCTCAGAGTTATGCTTCGCTTAAAGATTATGCGAGTGACTTCTGTATAACTTCAGAATTAGTAGGCGAGAGAGATATTATTCTGCTTCATCCGGGACCGGTTCACAGAAATATAGATATTTGTGACAAACTGCTTGCAGATGAGCGATGTAAAGTTCTAGAACAGGTCTCACACGGTGTTTCGATTAGAATGGCAGTACTCAAAAAACTCATTTATGACATTTGAGCATTTAAATGAACTAGGATCCAAAAGAGAACCCTTTTTATTTATCTGTGATTTTAAGGCCCAAAATTTGGAAGTTATTCTTTTAAAAGATTTAGAAAGTGCAGATGTTGAATTTTGCATAGATGAAAACTATGAAACAAAAGAGCATGAACATAGGCTTAAAAAAACTCCAAAATCTTTTGCTAAATATAAAGAAAAATTTGACTTTGTAATTGAAAAAATAAAATGTGGCGAGACCTATTTGCTCAATTTGACGCAGCCGACAAAAATAGAATCTGCCCTTACTTTAAAAGAGATTTACAAGAGTGCAAATGCTCACTATAAACTGAGATTCAAAGATGAGTTTGTCTGTTTTTCACCTGAGAAATTTATACAATTAAAAGACGATAAAATCCATACTTACCCGATGAAAGGGACTATCGACGCCTCACTTCCACATGCCGAAGAAGAGATATTGAAGAATGAAAAAGAGATGGCTGAGCACATAATGGTTGTTGATTTACTTAGAAATGATTTGTCCATAGTCGCTACAAAGGTAAAAGTTGAGCGGTTTCGTTATGTACAGACTATAGAAGCCGGAGAGAAAAAACTCTTGCAGGTAAGCTCACACATTAGCGGATATATTGGAGATTCTTGGCATGTGGAAATCGGAACAATACTCAAGTCTCTTTTACCAGCTGGAAGTATAAGCGGAGCGCCAAAAAAAAGTACTTTAAAGATTATAGAGGAAGTTGAAGGCTATGAGAGAGGCTATTTTAGCGGAGTTTTCGGTGTGTACGACGGGAAAACGCTAGATAGCGGAGTGATGATTCGTTTTATGGAGAAAACACAAAACGGCTACATTTATAAAAGTGGCGGCGGCATTACTCTCGATAGCGATGCTTTTTTAGAGTATAGTGAACTCCAAGATAAAATTTATTTACCATAAATGAAAGTAGTTTTACCGCTCTTAAGTCTGGCTCTCTTAACGCTTTTTTACCTTTTGTACGGCTCGTTTACCTATGCTCGGGAAATTTATTTATTCTCATTTTTGCTCACTCCTTTAGAACTAACGGTAATGTTTTATCTATGTATTGCAACTGTTATTTTTTTTGCACACAAAAAACATCTTCTGCAACTTAAAGAGAAAAAAGAAATTTATGAGCTGAGTTTAGTCCATTTTTCCCTACTGGCTTCTCTTGTGTTTGTGTCTCAATATACCTACAGCATATTTTTTGTGTTTTTCATTTTTGTAACTCTTCTAGACTTTAAGCATAAAAATAGGAACAATTTCATCTTTTTGCTTTATCTGTTTTTCGTGCATTATGCTTTGGTTTTACTTTTTACAGCAGATTTTATTCTCTTATATTTTTTAAATATAGTGGCTGCAGGAGCGCTCTTTTATAAACAAAAAAGAGTTTTTTCAAAGTCAGAATACTTGGCATGTGGAATATCTATAGCTCTGCTTCTTGTAACTTTTAATAGCTTGAATGCATTTATTTATGATATTTATATTTGGCTTGATGTTGTGGATGCTCCTATATTTATAAACACTTTAGTTCTCTGTCTGTTATCACTGCTGCATATTTTTCTTCTCTTTTTTGCTCTGTTTAAAAGAAAATGATGCTTATTGGGCTATAATAAAGAAAAAATATTTAGGATTTATATATGTATATTGAAGATTTAAAATTCTCTTTGTGGGCTGATTTTATTGAAAGAGACTACCTTGATAATGAATTCAAAGATTTAATTGAGAAGGGAATTATAAATGGAGCGACTTCCAACCCTTCTATTTTTAAAAATGCAATTTTAAATTCTCCTGCTTATAAAAATCAGTTGGCAAGTTTAGCCTCTTTAAGTCCGAAAGAGAAGTATGAAGCTGTAGCTATTTATGACATTACAAAAGCTGCTGATATTTTAAAACCGCTTCATGAAGCCGGCAATGACGGCTATGTAAGTATAGAAGTTGACCCTTACCTTTGTGATGACTCTGAGGCTACGATAGCCGAAGGAAAAAGACTTTTTAAAACAATAAACAGAAAAAATGTGATGATTAAAGTCCCGGCGACCCAAGCGGGCTATGAAGCAATGACAGAACTTACGGCATGTTCAATCCCCGTAAATGCAACACTTATATTTAAAAAAGAGCAGGCGATTGCCTGTGCTAAAGCTTTTAAACTTGGAGTTGCTAAAAGTGGCACAAAGGTTGATACGGTAATTAGTATTTTTGTAAGTCGAGTTGATCGTGCGCTAGATGCCAAACTGAGTGAAGCAGGAATAGAGACTGCTTTGAGCGGAATTTATAATAGTGCCGATATTTATGCAGCTGTCCAAGATATGAACGTGAAAGGGTGCAGAGTTTTATTTGCCAGTACCGGCGTAAAAGATGACTCTCTGCCGGCTTACTATTACGTAAGTGGGTTACTGGCATATAACAGTGTCAATACTGCTCCTATAGGTACTATAAAAGCATTCCATGAACATGGAACTAAAGAGAAAGCATTGCCGATACCGGCAGAAATTATAAAAAATCATTTTCTTAAAATTAGAGAGATAGGTATAGCCTTTGATGAAATTTTAGACAATCAAATAGCCGATGGATTAGAGGCATTCAAAGATGCCTTTAAAGATATATTGGAGGCATTATGAACAACCCGGAGAGTAACAATTATATAGATGCTAGAACACTAACATACGAGCAACTCAAAAAAGTTGGAAAATATTTACATAAAATGATAGAAGTTGGGGGGAGTGACCTTCACATTAAGGCCAATTCTGTTGTTCGCGCAAGAATCAATGGAAACATTGTTCAGTTTGGCGGCGGCATATTTTCAAAAGAAGATGCCCTTACCTTCGCAAAAGAAATTTTAAAAGGAAGATTTGCTGAATTTGTTGAAAAAAAAGAGATAGATTTTGTTTATCCATATAGTGAAACAAGTCGTTTCCGTGTTAATATATTTTTTCAGATGGATGGAATCTCAGCAGTTTTTCGTACAATTCCGGTAAAAATTCCGGCATTAGATGAATTGCATCTGCCCGAGATACTTAGAAGATTCACTAAAATTGAGAGGGGCTTAGTTTTGGTTACCGGGGTTACCGGTAGTGGTAAATCAACTACGCTGGCTTCTCTGATAAATGAGATAAATCTGACCAAGAAGAAACATATTATTACGATTGAAGACCCAATTGAGTTTGTTCATAAAGACAGAGGCTGTATCATAAATCAACGTTCAGTCGGACAAGATACTCTCTCTTTTGGCTCAGCACTAAGAGCGGCACTTCGTGAAGACCCTGATATTATTCTTGTCGGGGAGATGCGTGACCAAGAGACAATCAACTTAGCTTTGCATGCTGCAGATACGGGGCATTTAGTTTTTTCAACTCTGCATACAATCGATGCAAAAGAGACAATCAACCGTATAATCGCTCAGTTTCCTACTCAGGAGCAAAATCGAATCAGACTCTCTCTCTCCGGTGTAATTCAAGGGATTATTTCTCAGCGTTTAATCCCTACGGTTGACGGCGGACGTAGAGCAGCTTTAGAAATTTTAATCAGAACACCGACTATTGAAAAACTCATCATGGAAAATCGTGATTATGAAATTCGTGAAACTATTGAAAAAGGGCGTGAACATTACAAGTCTCAAAGTTTTGACCAATCAATTTTAGATCTTTACAATGAAGGTATTATTTCAAAAGAGATGGCAATGGAAAATGCAACAAGTGCAGCTGACCTTGAACTCAAAATGAGCGGACTCTCAGATGGACAATTATCTAAAAATGGCAATGGCTCAAAACAAAATTCAATCAACATAACAACATCAGATGATGTTTTTGATTTAAAATAGAGTTTTATTTGTTCTTTAACTGATTTTGAAGGTTTAGCTGGATACAATTGCGTCTATTTTATATATTACAAGGATTTACATATGTTACAAGGCATAGTTAGAGAGAGTATTTTAAAGAGTGGAACTAACGCTCTTCGCAAAGATGGTTATCTGATTGCAAATATTTACGGAAAGGGCATTGCAAATATCAATGCTGCATTCAAAGAGAATGAATATATCCGTACTGTTCGCAACAAAGAAACTTTAGCATTCCCGGTAAGCGTTGATGGTAAAGAGATGAATGTTGTTGTTCAGTCATATGAATCACATGCAGTTACGGGTAAACTTTTACACGTTGACTTGATGATAGCACAAACAGGGGTTCTTACTCATTACAACATTCCTGTTTCAACAACAGGTACCGCATTTGGTCTTAAAAACAAAGGTCTTGTAAACATTTCAAAAACTCGTTTAAGAGTTAAAGCTGCGATTGAAAATATTCCAAATTCAATCGTTGTAGACGTTACTCCAATGGACGTAGGCGATTCTAGACTTATTCGTGATTTAGCTAAAATCGAGAACGTTACATTTACAGATTCAGATCGTGTAGCTGTAGTAAGTATTATTAAAGCTAAATAATTATGCTTATAGTCGGGCTAGGTAATCCTGGACCGGCTTATGAACATAACCGCCATAACATTGGATTTATGGTTATAAATGAGCTTATCTCCCGATATAAAGCTCAAAATATTTCCTCCTCCAGTTCATTTAAAGGTGAACTTTTTAAATTTTGTGAACATTTTTTTTTAAAACCACTTACATATATGAACCTCTCAGGCGAATCTATACAAGCAGTTAAAAATTTTTACAAAATTAAACAAGTTATAGTGATTCATGATGACTTAGATCTGCCATTTGGGACACTGCGATTTAAATTCGGCGGCGGGCATGGCGGACATAATGGGCTCAAATCAGCGGATGAAAAAATATCTCGTGAGTATATAAGAGTTCGTTTGGGTATAGGAAAACCCGAACATAAAGGAGAGGTAGCTTCTTATGTTTTAAGCGATTTTAATACCCTTGAGCAGAAACATCTTGGCATGTGGATTTCGCATGCTTGTGATGCGATAGATTTTTTGCTGCACAACTCTCTTGAAGATACAAGTTCTCAATTTACAATTAAAAAATTTCAGCTAAAATGACATTTACTTTCTTAACGGATTCCTATGCTGGCTTTTAAATATATATCTTTTCATTATATAAAATACTTTTTAATTATTCTTATTGCACTTGTACTTTTTTTAGTCGGGTTTGATTATATGGAAAATGCCGGGGAGCTTTCAAAATCTGCAAACTTAGTCTTAATCTATTTGGTTTACAAAGCATTTTTTGCCATAGATATGCTCTTGCCACTCTCTTTATTGTTTGCAATGGTATCAACGAAAATATTTTTAATCCGCTCAAATGCCCTCGTCTCATTTTATTCTTTAGGCTATACAAGAGTGGAGGTACTTCGACCTTTTGTTGTTGTTTCTACTACAATAATTCTTATTTTTATATCCCTGCATGCGCTTCCAAGCTTCTCAAGGGCAGATGAGTTTTCAAACAACATACGCAAAAATGCCGAATATTTAAGCCCTACATCGGATCTCTTTTTTACATACAAAGAGCAATATGTATATTTTTCAAAGATGCTGCCGCTGCAAGAAAGAGCAGAAGGCATAAGAGTTTTTAGTATTAAAAACAACTCATTAAAAGAAGTTCTTGTCGCTAAGGAAGCTCTCTACAGAGATGAATTTTGGCATATAAAACAAGCAGATATTATCACCAAACCGGATGATTTGAGTTTTGACTCTCTAGGCATCACGGTCAGCAGTGTAGATGATATGAAAATACTCGAAGGTTTTAGACCCAAAATTCTTGACCAAGTTTATGAAGGAAAGGTAAATTTTACAATTATGAATGCAATTAATGCAATATTTTTACTTCAAAATCAAAATATAAATATCAGTACCATTAAGGGCGCTTTGTACAAAATATTTATTTATCCATTTTTTGTTCCGTGCTTAGTTGTAATTATTTTCTTTTTAGTACCCATAAGTCCAAGATTTTTGAATGTTTCATTATTTAGTTTTGGAGCCATCTTGGCTACTCTTTTGGTATGGGGCATTTTATTTATGCTTATTGAATTATCAAAGAATAAAACCATTCCCAGCGAAGTTGGCATTATTGCTCCTATTGTGGTTTTATTGCTTATTGCCATCAGACAATATAGGCATTACAGACTCGTTACATAAAAATATTAAGTACTTTTTTGGTAGAATCATGGTAAAAAATATTTAGGACTTTTATGATAAATTTTAAAGAATTAGCAAGTGAATATAAGACCCCTCTGTATATATATGATTTAGACTACATGAGTTCTCAGTTTCATGAGTTAAAAGCAGCATTCAAAGGTAGAAAGTCAATCATGGCTTATGCTGTCAAAGCAAATTCAAACTTGAGTGTTGTAAAGCATTTTGCAGATTTAGGAAGCGGTGCGGATTGTGTCTCTATAGGTGAGGTACGTCGTGCGTTTTTAGCCGGAATACCTAGTTATAAAATTATTTTTTCCGGTGTCGGTAAAACTGATGATGAGATACGTGAAGCGATTCAAAAAGATATACTCTATATTAATGTTGAAAGCGAAGCAGAACTTGGTCGTGTAGAACTCATTGCAAAAGAGCTTAATTGCACATGCCGAATAAGTATTAGAGTAAATCCAAACATTGACCCAAAAACACACCCTTATATTTCTACAGGTCTGCATGACAATAAATTTGGAGTAGATTTAAGTAGTGCAAAAAGAATGTATATTTTTGCGAAGAACTCTGAGCATTTAGACCCTGTGGGAATTCATTTTCATATAGGCTCTCAGCTAACTGAACTTAAACCTATCTATGAGTCAGCTGAGATAGTTGCTGATTTAGTCCGTTCACTGCAAAATATAAAAATAGAGCTAAAGTTTTTTGATATTGGCGGCGGACTTGGGGTTAAGTACGATAATGAGGTTACGATTAATCCATATGATTATGCGCAAGCAATACTCGGCACATTAAAAGGGCTTGACTTAACTGTTGTCTGCGAGCCTGGAAGATTTTTAACTGCAAACGCCGGTTATTTTTTAACTAGAGTTTTATATGAAAAACAAAATGGTGATAAAAAATTTGTAGTGGTAGACGGGGCTATGAACGACCTTTTACGTCCTGCTCTTTATGGGGCATATCATAAGATAGAAGCCATAACAAAGAGCAAATCGGAGATGCAAAAAGTAGATATTGTCGGTCCTGTTTGTGAAAGTGGAGATTTTTTCGCAAAAAATTATTTACTTCCCAAACTCGAGCATAATGATTTATTGGTTATTTACAGTGCAGGTTCTTATGGGTTTGGTATGGGAAGTAATTATAACACCAGAGGCCGGAGTGCTGAAGTTGCTATAAAAGAGGGTAAAACAAGAATGATTCGTAGACGTGAAACTTTTGAAGATTTAGTAGCTTTAGAGCTAGAGTTTTTGGATTAAGTTCATGCAGATTATGAGAATACGCATGATGCTTTGGAGGCAGTAATGAAAACTTTAGATGATTGCAGAAGTGCAATTGACAGTATAGACAATGAGATATTAGAACTTCTCAGCAAAAGAATGAGTGTCGTAAAACGTGTAGGCGATATTAAGCACGAAAGCGGAACTACAGTATACAGACCTGAGAGAGAAAAAGCGATAATCGAAAGACTTGCCCAGAGAAGTGAAGAGAGTGGTAGTGTTTTAAACAAAGGGGCAATTGAAGCTATATTTTTAGAAGTTTTCGCTGTAGCTAGAAACATTGAGTTGCCTGAGAGAATCGCATATTTAGGACCTGAAGGCAGCTTTACTCATCAAGCAGCAGAGAACCGTTTTGGCGGTATGAGTGAGTATCTCTCTCTTAGCTCTATTCATGCCGTATTTAAAACACTCGAATCTAAGAGAGCTAAATTTGGTGTAGTGCCTATTGAAAACTCAAGAGATGGAATTGTTGGAGAAACTCTTGATTACCTTGCTAAAAGTTCCGTGAAGATTGTGGCTGAATTATATATGCCAATACATATGTCATTCGTCACTAAAGTGCATAAACTAGAAGATATTAAAAAAATATATTCCAAAGATAAAGGCTTTGGCCAATGTAGAGATTTTTTACATGAGCATGGTTTTATGAATGTTGAACTTATTCCTGTTGAATCGACGGCAACAGCGGCAATTTTGGCGGCAAAAGAGCCAAATTCTGCCGCCATTTGTTCGCATATAGCGGCAAAACTTTATGGCGTACCAACTCTTTTTGAGAATATTGAGGATGAAATTGACAACTCAACGAGATTTGTAATTTTAAGTGATTTTAAAAATGCCATATCCCAAGATGATAAAACATCTATATTCGTTCGTTTAGAAGATGGAGTTGAGGCCGGTTCTTTAGTCCGTTTTTTAGAAGATTTTAATAATGAAAAAATAAATTTTTCTAAAATAGAGTCTCGTCCCGCAAGAGATAAAGGTGGATTTGGGTATTGGTTTTTTATGGATTTTGATGGTCACATCGATGATAAAAGAGTACAAAAAGCGATATCAAAACATCAAGATGAAGTAACGTGGCTTGGAAGCTATGCAAAGGGTTTAAATTGAAATTTAATACTAAATTAGAAAATATAAAAACATATGAAACCGGTAAACCGATAGAGCTAGTTGTCCGCGAATTTGGCATTAATCCAAAAGATATTATAAAACTTGCATCAAATGAAAATCCTTTTGGATGTTCACAAAAGGTAAAAGATGCTGTAGTTGATATTGTCTCAAAGATGTCTCTGTATCCAGATGATTCAATGACAAAGTTAAAAGATGCCCTAAGCAAGCGTTTTGGAGTAAAAGATGAAAATATCATAATAGGCTCAGGAAGTGATCAAATAATTGAGTTTGCAATTCACGCCAAAGCATCAAGTAGCAGTAAAATACTCATAAACAGTGTGACTTTCGCAATGTATGAGATATACGCGAAACATGTGGGTGCTCGTATTATAAGAACAGCGTCACAACACCATGATTTAGATGAATTTTACAAACTTTACCAAGAGCAAAAACCGGAGATAATATTTTTATGTACACCTAATAATCCAACCGGTGATGCGATCGATGCAGGTGAGTTGTTTGACTTTATCGCTAAAATTGATACTGAAACTTTGGTCATTATTGATGGGGCTTATATGGAGTACGCCATCGGTAAAGACGTCGCTAAAAAAGTGGATCCTAAAGAGTTAATAGAAAAATTTGACAATGTTTTATATTTGGGAACTTTTTCTAAAGTATACGGACTTGGCGGAATGAGAGTTGGATACGGTATTTCAAACTCAAAAATAATTAAAGAACTTTATAAATTAAGACCGCCCTTTAATATAACAACACTTTCCTTAGAAGCAGCGAGCGTTGCATTGAATGATGAAGAATTTGTAAATAAGTGCATAATTAGTAATTTTGAGGAGATGAAACGTTATGAAGAGTTTGCAAAAGAAAAAAAAATAGATATAATTGAGAGTCATACAAATTTTGTTACATTATGTCTAAATAGCACGTATAACTCTTCACAAATTGCACAAGAGCTTTTAGAAAAAGGGATGATTATCAGGGACTTAAGTAGTTACGGGATGAATGCCATTCGGGTAACTATTGGTAAAAAAGAGCAAAATAACCGCTTCTTTGAACTATTATCAGAGATTATACAATCATAAAATGGGAATTTAATGGATTTTAAAGTACTTTTTTCACAGTTAGTTGTACTCTATACAAAGCTAACGAAACAGCAACGAATTATTATAGCAGCTGCTATTATCGGTATTGTTTCGTTCTTGATTTTTATGGTTCTCTACACAGCTAGAAATACTAAAGAGAGTAGATTTGAAGTACTTTTTGACTCATTAAGCTCTGCTGATGCTGCTAAGGTAGTTGAGCAGTTAGAAAAAGATGGCATTGCATATGAAATAGAAGATAACAACATTATCAGAGTTCCTAAAGATGTTGTGTATAAACAAAGAATCTCTATAGCAGCGCTTGGTATTCCAAAAGACAGCGGAGTTGGGTTTGAACTCTTTGATACGCAAGAATTTGGGGCAACGAGTTTTGACCAAAATATTAAATACCTTCGTGCATTAGAAGGTGAACTCTCTCGTACTATTAATGCTCTTGTACCTATTGAATCTGCCAGTGTTAGTTTAGCGATACCCAAAGAAACACTTTTTGTTGAAAAAGCAATATCTCCAACTGCTTCGGTTATGATAACTTTAGTCGAAGGCGGGCGGCTCTCCTCTAAGCAAATCAGAGGTATAAAAAACTTGGTTGCGTCAGCCGTAACTCAATTAACTCCGGCAAATGTAATGCTGGTTAACAGTGAGGGGGAAACTTTAGGCGATGAAGATGAAATGGCTCAAATGGGCGAATTGTCTGCTTCCCAGCAAAAGTATAAAGAGCTAGAAGAGAGAAAAAGACAAAAAAAGATAATTCAGGTTTTATCTCCTTTTGTAGGGGGAACTAAAAAAGTAGTTGCTCAAGTTACTATTGAATTTGATTTTTCAATTAAAAATTCCACTTCTGAAATATTTGATCCGGAAAATGTTGTTAGAAGTGAACAAATTAGTGAAGAAAAACGTGAAGGTGCAACTCCCGCCGAAGTGGGCGGAGTTCCGGGAACAGTTAGTAATATAGGTCCAGTGCAAGGACTCAAAAGTAATCAAACAAGCGAAAAATATGAGAAAAACAGCGGAACAACAAATTACGAGGTTGGAAAAACTGTCTCGACTACAAAATCTCAGTTTGCTAGAATCAAAAGAATTACGGCTGCTGTTATTGTTGATGGCAAATATAAAAATAAATTAAATGCAGAGGGTGCAGTAACAAATGAATTAGAATATATTGCCCTTGACGAGACCGATATTGGGGCAATAAGTTCACTAGTCGGCAATTCCATAGGAATAGATGAGACAAGGGGTGACCAACTCTCTGTTAAAAATCTGCAGTTCAAAAGAGACAGTGTGTCTGTTGGAGAGGACGGAGTCTCTCAGGCATTTCTCTTTAGTGAAACCTATTTGGCTCCATTCTCCGGGCTGTTTAAATACATTTTTGTTTTTATCCTTTTACTTATTTTATACAAAAAAATCATTTCTCCATTTGCGCAGAGAATGCTTGAAATTTCAAAAGAGGAAGAAAGCTTGCTGAAGCCTATTCTTGATATAGATGATGATGAAGAAGAAGATTTAGTTGGAAAAGTTCAGGCAATGAGAAAAAAAGTTGAAGATCAACTTGGAGTCTCCGGAAGTTTTGATGAAGATGGTCTCAAACATGATGTTATTTTAGAGAAAGTAAGAGTAATGGCAGAAAATACTCCAGAAGAGATTGCACTTCTTATCCAAGCACTTTTATCAGAAGATCTTGAAGCCACTTATACCAAGCCAGAGAGAGGTAGATAATGAATTTATCACAAGCACAACAAGCAACATTTGACGAGATGTCTACGGCAGAAAAAGTGGCTATTCTTTTATTACAATTAGGTGAAGAAGCAACAGCTGCAATCTTTTCTAATTTAAATGTTGATGCTATTACGGAAATTTCAAAATATATTGCGGGTGGAAAGACTATAGAAAAAGCCATTGCGACTGCTGTTCTTGAAGAATTTTACGCCATATTTCAATCAGGTCAATTTATTACTAGTGGCGGTATGGAGTATGCAAGAGAACTTTTATATAGAACTTTAGGTCCGGAAGAAGCTAAGAAAATTTTAGAAAAACTCTCTAAAAGTATGCAAAATACACAAAACTTTGCCTATCTTTCTAAGATTAAACCACAGCAGTTATCAGACTTTATTGTGAATGAGCATCCACAAACGATAGCATTAATACTAGCACATATGGATCCGGGTAAAGCAGCCGATACTTTACAATTTTTCCCGGATGATTTACGAAGTGAAGTTACGATGAGAATGGCAAGACTTGGAGATATTTCTCCTTCGGTTATTAAAAGAGTCTCCGCTGTTTTAGAGTCTAAACTTGAATCTCTTGCTTCATATAAAGTCGAAGTCGGCGGTCCAAGAGCTGTTGCAGACATATTTAACCGTCTCGGTGCAAAATCATCCAAAGCTACACTTTCTCAAATTGAGCAGGTAGATGAAGAGTTGTCTACGCTTATTAAAGAGATGATGTTTACCTTTGAAGACATAGTTTCACTTGATAGAAATGCCATAACAGAAACACTCAAAGCTGTAGATAAAAAAGATCTGATGTTGGCTCTTAAAAGTTCTCCTGCAGAGCTTAAAGAGAAGTTTTTCGCATCTATGTCTGAGAGAGCTAAAGATGCATTTAATGAAGAGATGCAGTTCCTCGGCGCCGTTAAAATGAAAGATGTTGAGACGGCTCAAAGAAAAATTGTCGAGGTTGTTAATGCATTGGCAGAGGCTGGAACTATTCAAATGGGTGCAGCTAGTGAAGAGATGGTGGACTAAACGGTGGCTACTATTATTCAAAGAGATAATGTTTCTGCCCATACTATAGATAAGTATAATTTTAAAGTTCTCTCTCAGGGTGCTTCTTTAGCCGAAGAGGAAGTTAAACCTGAAGTATTGACAAAAGATAAACATCCTAATAAAAGAGAGAGCGATGTAGATTCTAGCGCTATGAGCAAGAGTTCTAAAGATGCTTTGATAGAATCTTTAATGAAAAAGACTGACGATATGTCATCAAACTTTATTAAACTTCAAATGAAACTTGAAGATAAAGAAGAAGAGCAAAAAGAAGAACTTAAAAAAGAAAAAGAAGCATCATTTAATGAAGGTTTTGAAGCTGGAAAGCTTAAAGCAAAAGAAGAGTCAACAGCTGATTATAATAATGGGTTATCACAGTTTGCAAAGTCTGTAACAGTTTTAGAAAACAGTGCAAAAGAGTTTGAAAAAGCGCTAGAAGGCATAAAAGATGAGTTGGTCTTGGCAGCTGTAGATATAGCCAAAGAGGTTATAAATATTGAGCTTACTAGCTCATCAGCGGATGTGGCAAAAGTATTGTCAAATGAACTTATAAAAGAGTTGCAAAGTGCTTCAAAAGTAGTCCTAAAAGTGAATCCTAAAGATCATGGAGCTATATCACAAAGTGTAGGCTCCCTTAAACATGTGGAGGTTCTCTCTGATAGTGCTGTTAGTGCAGGTGGCGTAATCGCCATTAGTGATGCAGGAAATATTGATGCACAAATATCAAAGCGATTCGAGAGAGTAAAAAAGGCAGCATTAAGTGAACAGGATATAAATGAATATTAAGTCGTATAATATAAAGCAACTAGAAAATCTTTGTAAAGATATCCGCAGTGAAATACTAAGAGTAGTCAGCAAAAATGGCGGACATCTAAGCTCTACTCTTGGAGCTACAGAGATTATTGTCGCTATGCATAAAGTGTTTGATTCGCAAAAAGATCCTTTTATTTTTGATGTTTCTCATCAAGCATACGCTCATAAACTTTTAACAGATAGATGGGAAGAATTTGATACTCTGCGTCAGTTTGATGGAATGTGTGGGTATACAAAGCCAAGTGAAAGCAAACATGACTATTTTGTGGCGGGACACAGTTCTACTTCTATCTCTTTAGGTGTTGGAGCGGCGAAGGCTATTGCACTCAAGGGTGAACAAGACTTAAGAATCCCAATTTGTTTGATTGGTGATGGTTCTATGACAGCCGGAATGGTTTATGAAGCTTTAAATGAGGTGGGTGATAGAAAATACCCGATGGTTATTATACTTAATGACAATGAGATGAGCATTTCTAAACCAATCGGTGCAATAAGCAGAATGCTAAGTTCTGCAATGGCTGGAAATTTTTACCAAAGATTTAAAAGACATACTGAAAACTTTGTTGATAACTTTGGTGAGGGGGCTCATTACCTTGCTAAAAAGTTAGAAGAATCACTCAAGCTAATTACCCCTGGTATTATGTTTGAAGAGATGGGAATTGACTATATAGGTCCTATTGATGGGCATAATTTAGAATCTCTTATTGAGATATTACAAAAAGCAAAAGGTTTAAAGAAGCCTGTTATTGTTCATGTCCAGACTATTAAGGGCAAAGGGTACGATATGGCAGAGGGCCAAGAGGAGAAGTGGCATGGGGTCGGTCCTTTTGATTTAAGAAATGGGCACGCATCTAAAAAAAGTTCTGCTAAAAGTGCAACACAAATCTACACAGAGGCACTTATGCACTTGGCAAAAAATAATGAAAAAATTGTCGGTGCTACTGCTGCTATGCCAAGCGGAACAGGACTTAGCGAGCTGATGGAAACGTACCCGACAAGATTTTGGGATGTAGCCATTGCAGAGCAACATGCAGTGACCTCAATGAGTGCTTTGGCAAAAGAGGGATTTAAACCATTTTGTACAATCTACTCAACTTTTTTACAGCGTGGCTACGACCAGGTTATTCATGACACCTGTTTGATGGATCTGCCTGTCGTCTTTGCTCTGGACCGTGCGGGAATAGTTGGAGAAGACGGTGAAACACATCAAGGCGCTTTTGATATATCTTTTTTAAGAGCTATTCCAAACATGACTCTATTCGCTCCAAGAGATGAGAAGTCATTTCATCAGGCGATGGCATTTGCTGCGCAGTATCAACATCCGTGTTCTCTGCGTTATCCAAGAGGGGCATTTACAGCTACAGATTTGCCCGAATCAACGCATTTTGAACTTGCAAAATCACAGCTGCTTCGCTCAAGCGGTAGCGACATACTTTTTGTAGGCTATGGAAACGGTGTTGGAAGGGCTTATGAAACTTCAAAGTATTTAGATCAAGAAGTCAGTATTTTAGATTTGCGATTTGTAAAACCTCTCGATGAAGAGATACTTCATGAATTATCTAAAAAACATAAAAAATGGTTTGTTTTTAGTGACAGTGCAAAAATGGGCGGAGTAGGTTCTGCTATTTTAGAATTTTTAGCAAAAGAGAAAATATTAAATGTTCAAGTTGTAAGTTTTGAATATGAAGATGCGTTTATAACACATGGAAACACAAAGCTTGTAGAGAAATCCTTAGGACTTTTGCCAGAGCAGTTGGCTGAAAAAATAGCATCCAAAAGGAACTAAAATATGGAGTTAATTACATTAAAGTCAATCGTATCTAAGGTTATTATCCAGCTTACCTTAAAAGATACCGTGGCTGACGCTCTTGGACTTATGTCTAAATATGGCATTAGCTCCATTGTGGTCGTTGATGAAGAGGACGTGCCTCTGGGTATTTTTACCGAACATGATGCTCTTTGTATCGTCTTTGATGCAATTGATGTGAAAACTCCTATAGAAGAAGTTATGACCCCAAATCCTTTTTGCGTGGCTCAATCTATGAGTATTCACGATGCTTACACGCTTATGGATGAAAAAGGCTACAAGCATTTAGTAGTAACCGATGTAAATGCCAAGCTTATAGGTGTTGTGAGCGAGGGCGATTTTCTCCGTCATATCGGCTTTGATAATTTAAACCAATTTAAAGCCGTTCACGAAGTGATGAACTTGGCGCCACTCGTAGTGCAGTCAGACACTCCTTTTAGGGAAATAGCCTCTCTTATTAATAAAAACAGATGCGATTATGTCATTATAATGAATAAAAAGCATATAGAGGGCTTGATTACACAGCGCGATATAGCAAATATGCTTTGCAGTACCAACGAAGCAATAGAAGAACAATTTCAGACTTTATTGCAGAAAAAAATTCAGTTTATAGGAAAAAATGCCCTCCTTCTCGAAGCAGCGAGTAAAATGCAAGAGCACAATGTACATGAACTTATCGTTATGGATGATGCAAATAATTTAGTCGGATTGCTGAACCGTCATGATATACTTCATAATATACATGGCTCTTATTTTGAATTTTTATTTAAAGTAATAGAACAAAAAAATAGTACTATTGCCGACTTGCATGAACGAAAAAATAAACTTCGTGAGCAAAAAGAGTTTATTGAGCAAAATAATCTTAAATATTTAAAACTCTTTGAAGCGATGCCCGACGGAGTTTTGCTCATACAAAACTCGACTATGCAAGCTGTTGAGTTTAATAAGGCAGCTTATGAAAATTTAGGCTACACTGCAGCAGAATTTTCACAACTCAAAATTACCGATTACAATGCAAAAGAAACAACTCCTGAGACCGTTCGCAGAATCGAAGCGGTTCAAACTCATGGGTCACAAAAATTTGAAACTATTCATCGCACAAAAGATGGAAGATTGCTTGATGTTTTTGTTAATGTCGTAGCGATTACTTTGTCTGACGTATCGTACATGATGGCAATTTATCGAGACATCACAGAGCAAAAGAAAACTGAAAATAGTGTAATCCAAAAACACTCTGAACTGCTAGAGCAAAAATCTTTTTTATACACACTTATAAATACAATTCCCGATCTGATTTGGCTAAAAAACAGCCAAGGCGTATATTTGGCATGTAACAAAATGTTTGAGAAATTTTATGGAGCAAGTGAGAATGAAATTATCGGACACAATGATTTTGATTTTGTCGATGAAGAGCTGGCAATCTTTTTTCGTGAGCATGACAAAAAAGCTATAGAATCCGGTACTTCGAGTACAAATGAAGAGTTCTTAAAGTTTGGTGATGGAAGCTATGAGGGCTATTTTGAAACAGTAAAAACTCCAATGAAAGATGAAAATGGCAACACATACGGTGTTATCTGTGTCTCTAGAGATATCAGTGAGAGAAAAATCAAAGATGAACTTATCAGCAACATTCAGTCATTAGCAAATATAGGAACATGGGAGTGGGATATTGTCATTGACCTGTTTTGGGGAACAGATGAATCGTACAAAATTTTTGATATAGAAATAGGCAAAAAAATATCATTTACAGAGCTTATAGAATATTTTGCACCCCAGGAGCGTGCAAAGGTGAAACATATGCTTTTTGATGTTTCAAAAGAAAATAAACAATTTGCCTCTCTTTACAAATTAATCCGTCTCGAGGGTGGTTTTAGATGGATTAAAACACATATTGAATTTCTCTACGACGAGGCGCATACACCCATTAAAGCAGTGGGTATGGTGCAGGATGTCACAGAACAAATAGAGTACCAAAATGAAATTATTCGTAAAGACGCAGGTCTTAATGAAGCTCAGAAATTGGCTAAAGTTGGGAGTTGGAGACTAAATATTGAAGAGAATATGCTTGTATGGTCGGATGAAACTTATAGAATTTTCGGTATAGACAAAACAACACCGTTAACGTATAAACTCT
>MNYP01000092.1 GCA_001873135.1 Helicobacteraceae bacterium CG2_30_36_10 | reverse complement strand
ATTTTAGCTCTTCTTCACTCTGTTTTCTGACATTGTAGTTTACAATGGCAATGTCGAATTTTATGTTGTTTTGTAGAAGTAAAAAGAAGAGGGCAGTTGAATCTACCCCAGCCGAAAAGGCTAAAAGGTTTTTTTTGTTTTTAAGAATATCTAGAGATGAAGACTCAAGCATTGTCTACTGTGGCAGTTAAGATATTACCCACAAGGTCGGTTACTTTTGCCCTATAAATAACACCAAAATCGAGTTCTTCTTCTTTTGTTTTGTCATTTACATAAATTTCACCGTCAATCTCAGGAGCCCAGAGAAGTTTTCTTGCACTTAAAAGATACTCATGTTCATCACTTTCTCCGTCAATAACAAGTTCAATCTCTTTGCCAATCTCTTGGCGTAAAGATATTTGAGTACACTCAGAAGCTATGTCTCCGAGTATTTGCGCTCTGCTTGCGATAACTTGGGCAGATATTTTGTCACTCATATCATACGCCGGTGTTGTCTCTTCATCAGAGTAAGAAAATACATTGATTCTGTCAAAGCCAAAACTCGAAACAAATTCACACATCTCTTCAAACATCGCCTCACTCTCATTCGGATGACCGACTATAAAACTTGTTCTCACAAAAGAGTTAGGCAAAGAACGCATAAAGTTTAAGAGTTCTAAAGTTTTATCTTTTCCGAAACCTCTTTTCATTATGCGAAGCATCTCATCATTAATATGTTGAATCGGCATGTCAAAATAGTTGTGAAAAATTTCACTTTTTGCGATGTTTTTAAGGAGTCGCATAGTTGTAGTAGAAGGGTAAAGGTACAAAATTCTAGCACTTTTTACACCCTCTATAAGTTCAACTCTTTGAATAAGAAGACTTAAGCCGTCTTTGATATTTTGGTCACGAAGATAGGAACTGCTGTCTTGAGAAACAAAAGAAAAATCATAATACCCTTTGGCAACAAGAGCCTCAACTTCTTTGGCAATGGAGTCTAAGTTTCGAGAATTTAGCTTACCTTTAAAAGAGGGAATAGCACAAAAACTACATGCCTGATTGCAACCTTCTGAGAGTTTGATGTACGCATGATAGCTAGAGCCTGTTACAACTCTTTCAGCGCCGTCGATAAGAAAAACTTTATCGGAAAATCGGCTCTTTTTTTCACTTAAGAGTTCATCGATTCTGTCATAATCGCCGACACCTGTAAATATGTCAACTTCGGGCATATCAGCTATTAGGTCTTCTTTGTATCTTTCACTCAAACATCCCGCCATAACTAAAACGGAGTCCTCTTTTCTGGCTTCATGCAAGTTAAGAACGGTATTAACAGATTCGGCTTTTGCAGCATCTATAAACCCGCACGTATTTACTATGATGACGTCCGCTTCCTCTGCATTGTCTGTGAGGTGGAAGTTTTGGAGTTTGCCCATCATTACTTCGGTATCTACAAGATTTTTGGTACAGCCTAGAGAGACTATGTGTAGTTTATTGCTCATTTTGCTACTTTACTATTAAATTATTTTCGTATTATATCGTATAATGTGAAGATGAAAATATATGATGTAATTATTTTAGGTGCGGGTGCGAGTGGTCTAATGTGTGGGGCTCACCTGAATAAAAAATTAAAAGTTGGAATTGTTGATGTTAACTCGAAGCTTGCTTGTAAATTGAAAATATCAGGCGGCGGAAAGTGCAATATTACAAATGTTGATGTAAGTACAGATAATTTTGACGGAGATTCAGAATTTATTTCTCACTCACTCAACACTTTTTCCAAAGATGATTTACTTAACTTTTTACAAAACAACGGAGTAAAACCGGTAATAAGAAAAAATCGTTATTACTTTTGTAAAGAGAGTTCTGATGAGATTATAGATGTTTTAAAGCGAAACTCTCGGCATGTGGAAATGCTTCTTAATAGAGAGATAATAGAAGTCAAAAAAATTGATGATATCTTTGAAATTAAAACTTCAAAAGGAGTTTTAAAATCAAAAAAACTTGTTCTAGCAACTGGCGGCAAAAGTTATAAAACTTTAGGTGCAAGTGAAATCGGACTCAGTATTGCAAAAAGCTTCGGCTTGAGTGTCAAAGAGTTTACTCCCGCTCTTGTGGGAATGACACTTCAAAAAGAGCAGTTTTGGATGAAAGAGTTGAGCGGACTAAGTGCCTATGTTCATATAAAAGTTGAAGATAAAATTTTAAAAGAAGAGATGCTTTTTGCACATCGCGGAATCAGTGGACCTGCAGTTTTATCTGCTTCTCTTTATTGGAAAAAAGGAAATATGAGTATAGACTTTTTGCCAAATGAGAATATCTTTGAATTAATAAAGGCAAGCAATAAATTACTAAGTTCTGTTATACCGCTTGCTAAAAGGTTGTCTAAGGAAATTTTAAAAGCCCTAAATATAGAAGACGTTATATGTAAGAAGTTAAATCCACATGCCAAGAAACAACTCTCCCTTATTCACAATTACGAATTTGCACCGGCGGGAAACTTTGGTTTTACAAAAGCAGAAGTCAGCCGTGGCGGTATTTTAACAGAAAGTTTGAACCCAAAAACATTAGAGTCTTGGCATGTGGAAAATTTGTATTGTATTGGTGAAGTGGTAGATGTAACAGGTGAGTTGGGGGGCTATAATTTTCAATGGGCATTTAGTAGCGGTGTGAGTTGTGCTTTGGCTATCAATAGGCAAAATTGTAGCTAAAGTTACGGTGATGAAAGCCGATGCAATGTTGAGAGTTTTTAATTGTTACTTAATAGAGAGTTATGTATAATCGTCGACTGTTTGTTTGCAATTCTAGACGAATAGCTGACTAATTTTATATCTACAACAAAAAAGGGTTGTTTTATGAATATATATAAAGGTTTTTTATCCGGTATCTTTTTGGCACTACTACTCGCACTTAGCGGATGCCAAGGGAATAATAGTGAAAGTCCTACGGATCAATTAGTAGCAGATGAAAATGTTATGGCAATAGACAATAATACGACATTGTCCCCTATAGATGTCAACACTACAGTAGTGAGTGTTCTTTTACCTGTTTCAAGTAAGACATTGACAGTTAGTAGTGAAGATGTTCAGATAGAAGTTAGTGTCTTTGACAGCGAAAATCTTCCTTACTCTGAAGGGTTCGTGAAACTAAAATATCCGGATGATGTATTGAGTGGAAGGGATATAGGATCATTTGATAAGTTAAGTTCAACATTAGCTAATGGTAAGGCTTATTTTAACTATACTGCACCTATAAAGCTTGATGCGAATACATCCGACATAAGCTTTGGTTTTTACCATGATTCAACTCCGACAAATATGAAAGCATACACTTTTTCTATTGTTCCAGAAACAAATCAAACTGTGTCAAACAATTATGTGCTGTATAGCAGTTTGAATAGTGAAAATGTTTCGATGGAATTAAATTCGGAAAAATCTGTTGAATTCTATCTCACAGATGATAACAATATAACTTTAGAAAATAATGCAATAACTTCAATGAAGTTTGAGTCTAAAAATCCGGCACTTCTTACGCTTAGTGATGTTTTAAGTGACACCAATGGCAGCACTATAACGATAGAGGGAAGAAATAGTGTGACCGTGAAAGCAAGAAGTAATACTCTCTCTGGGATAATTCCAATAAAAGTGACTGTTATATTTACAAATTCAAACGGCACCAAAGAGACACTGGAAAAAGTTTTTAACATTGTAGTGCTCTCGGGTCCTCCGACTGCTATGAGTTTGTCTTATGCAGGTACTGAACAAAATGCTAACTACGCTAAATTTATTGAAAACTGGGTACTTACTGTTACGGATAAATATAATAACCCTATAAACACGACTCCGGCAGTTGCTATGGGTCTAATTGTCGGATATGCAGAGAGTTCCGCTACAACATCTAACGTTGCGAATTATCTTTACTTTAATTCAGTGACTAGTGATGGCAATCTGACAAATAGTGCACTAGATACATTTAAATCTTCCAAAGAAGTGTTTGAAAATGTTGACTTAGTAAATGATAAATTGGTTCTGTTTGGTGGAACGGGCTATCTTTTTGATGCTTATGGAAAATGGGATATAAATGCTATAGAGTCAAATACGACGCTCTCGCTCAAAGATGATTATAACGGCAGCGATGTGAGTGGCTTAGGTTTTGCAGTAGGGCATAACTTTAGAAACGAAACATGTAGCGGTTCTCCTGTTGTTGCTAATGTGTATGCTCAAAATAATAATAACATACTAGAGAGTACGGGTAGTATGATTCTGCAGATAGAGTATGATTACTATCTAGTTGGTAAAAGTGTAATGCTCTGGACAAATATACTCGGGCAGACAAACAATGTAGAATCAAAGTTGGGTTTAGCTAGAAAAGTTACTTTAAGAGGTACGGGATTAACTGGGGGAATATATGCTTTTAGCAAAGGATTCTCCGGCCCTGTTCGTTTAGATATTACTATCTCAGATACGGTTGAGTACTACAAAAACGCGAATTTTGGTTATGCAGTTGAAGTGACTGGTAATGATATAAACTGGACTGTATTAGGTGACTCCATGAGAGATGGCAACATAACAGCACTTTTTTGTGATGAGAATGGTGGCATGGGATATGTTGATGTTAATATCACATCTCCTGCAGGTACCGCCGGTGAAATTAAAATAGTTAATGTACTTGTTGGTCAAGAATTTTAATAAAAAAGGAAAAAAATAATGAAAAACACACTGAAAAAAGTTTTTATAGTGAGTGCGTTGATAAGTAGTTTGGTAGCATCAGATACATCTGAGTATTTAGTGGACACATACTCTCTAGTAGGTCTTGAAGGAGGTTATAGTAGCTTAGATGTTGAGAGACAAACTGCCGGCATAGCAATATCTGCAACTAAGCAACATAACTTTGGTCATGGTGGCTTCAAAATAGGAGCACAGGGTGAAAACTATAGACTCTTTTTAAGCGGAAGATATTACAATGCAAAAGATTTTGATTATATGACTACTATGGGAGCGGAGTTACAATATATGTTTAACTTTTCTTCCTTTTCAAATTTTTTCTTAGGTGTTAATACAGGTTTAGCAAATATACGCTTTGTTGATGACAGTTCTATTTCACGTACAATCTCTGACACATACGTCGGTGCAGACGCAGGTTTTAATTTTCATCTTGCAAAGAGTGTAGACTTTGAAATAGGTGCTAGAGTGATGAATATGCAAGCAGAAAATACTATAAGTGGTGTCACATATACTTTTGATAATATGCTAAGCGGGTATGCAAGTATAATCTTTAAGTATAAAATGGATTAAATCTTTTTAGTTGATTCTAGTAGGTGGTGCTCAATACTGGATTCGAACCAGTGACCACCTCCATGTCATGGAGGCACTCTACCGCTGAGTTAATCGAGCAAATTAAAAGGGAATTCTATCTAAAAATTCTTAAACTAATGCTTCTCTTTCTCACTTTGTAATAGTTGGTATAATTTTGCAAATACTCTCTATTGTTTATATACAATTTATGTTTATTAAGTGTATAATTTAATCGTTCGAGATGTATAGTTTCATTTACATTTTAAAAATAAAAGGTAAATTATGGATTTAATTGAAT
>MNYP01000083.1 GCA_001873135.1 Helicobacteraceae bacterium CG2_30_36_10 | reverse complement strand
CTCTCCAAATATAGCTACACCTGTTCTAGGTGTTAATTTCTCGTTTGTTGTTTCGATATTGAAGTTTAATATTGTTTGAGGCATAATTCAATTCCAAGTTAGAAAAAGTTACACCCGATAGGTGAAAATTTTAGGTGTGACTTTTTCGCTTTAAAGTACCTAATTATAGAGCAAGTTGGCTTGTTGTCTAATTTGGTATGGAATTATTGGGGCTTACCTCTGGTTTAAGTTATTCTTTATAGGATTGCTCTGTTTGTTCTACACATATCGACAGGAAAACTAAATTATCAAGTTTTAATTTTGATTTGTATACAATTCACCTTATGAAAAATAAGTATAAAATATTAGTCACAAATGACGATGGTTATGAGGCAAAAGGGCTCCTTAGTTTAGTCAGTGCTTTAAAAGAGTTGGACAATGTAAAAGTTACAGTCGTAGCGCCTGCAAATGAAAAGTCGGCATGTGGACACTCTCTTACTTTGGTCCGTCCTCTTCGTTTTGTGAGCGTAGATGACGACTTTTATAAACTCGATGACGGGACTCCGAGTGATTGTGTCTATCTCTCTTTAAGTACGATGTTTGAAGAGAAAAAACCTGATTTACTCATTAGTGGGATTAACCAAGGTTCAAACATGGGAGAAGATATCACATACAGCGGAACAGCAGCCGGAGCTATGGAGGGTGTCTTGCATAATGTTCCTTCTATTGCTATTTCTCAAGTGATGGATTTTACAAATCCAGGAGGCGATTTTGCTCTTGCTTGTGCAACGATTAAAAAATTAGTAACAAAGATTATGGATGGTTCCTTTCCCCTTCCTCATAGAGAGTTTTTAAATATTAATATTCCGGCTAAAATTGAAGAAGCCCAGATGCAAGTGACCTATGCAGGGTACCGTTTTTACGCAAACGATTCGCATGTACATAGAAATCCAAGAGGCGAAGAGCACTATTGGTTGGGATTGCACCCTTTAGCTTTTCGCCCTCGCGAAGAGGCTAAAGGGATGAGCGATCATGAAGCCATCGAAGCGGGTTTTATTTCCATAACGCCTATTCAGCTTGATTTAAGTGCCTATAAAAGTATGGAGATGCTTAAAGAATGGATAGAATAATTTATGAAATTTGACCGCATAAAACTGCTCCTCCAAGATGATTTCATAAAACTGCAAAATGCCAAAGTAATACTTTTGGGTGTTGGCGGAGTCGGCAGTTTTTGTCTTGACTGCTTGAGCAGAAGCGGTCTAAAAGAGATAACTATTGTAGACTTTGACACCTATGATGCGACAAACCAAAACCGTCAAATGTGGTCTGAACTGCACGAGGGCGAACTTAAAGTTGAAGCTTTGCAAAAGCACTATCCACATGCCAAGATAATAAATGTGCATATTGATGAGCAGTGGGTTTGGGACTTTAACTTTGATGAGTATGACGTAGTTTTAGATGCTATTGATGACACAAAGGCAAAGCTTGCCATCGCTCAAAAATGCCATAAAAAGCTCATCTCCTCTTTTGGTTCGGCAAAACGGCTTGATCCGACTCAGATAAAAGTAGACGATATCTGGAAAACCTACGGCGATAAGTTCGGTTCAAAAATCCGTTATGAACTTAGAAAAAGAGGTTTTAAAAAGAAGTACACGGTTATTTTCAGCTCAGAAGAAGCCGTTGTCAAAGCCAAAGGCAGTTTTATGGGTGTGACCGCCTCTTTTGGTCTTGTCATGTGTGCGCAGACGATTAAAAAGTTGACAAAGTAAAGGGGTTATGAAAACAGTTTTTTACACTCTTTTGCTTTTTGGCATGTGGAACTCTCTCTCTGCACAGCATTTAATAGAATATGACTATGAGTTAGATGCCTATTATTCGAATATTTCGGCATTTATTGACTTGGATTCAGAGCATGAAATAACAGATGCCACTTCGTACAGTGAAGCTAAAATATATACAGATTTGTTTTTAAATTTACTCAGCCCAAATATTTTTTTAGTTGAAGCTTCGGTGCACCCCATGGGAATTGGAGGGTTGTATTTTAGACAAAATCATGAAGCGATGTACGATAAGTCGAAAATAGAAGAGTTTAACTTGGTAAAGGCAGTAACTGCCGGTTTTGAAGAACCCTATTCGCTCTCGTTTTTTGTCGGGAATATGATGGTTTTCAAGAACAAAGCAAATGACTATATCGGCAAAAACAGGGCGTATATGGGCTTGCTTGTAAGTATAGGCGATTACTCCATCAAAGATAACTTGGCACACTGGGACAGATGGGTAAATTTTGAGTTTAAGTTAAAAGGGACAAGAGAAAAAGACAACAGAGACTTAGACTGGAGTTTTAGAGTCGGCTCCAGTGTCCATGAAAACAAAGAGTACACAAACACTCTCTACGTTGGGGCGAGAAGAAGCAGCGTTGATTATCAAAAAAGTGTCTGGTCGTTTTTGTATAACAGTGCTTTTTCAAGTATGCTCTCAGTGAGTGCCGACACCTTTGAGCTCACAGAAGCCGAGATAATGCTAGAGAAAAAATGGCCTCTGAGTTGGTCGAAAAAGATGAGTTTTGGTCTTGGCTTAGGTTACCTCTACAACAGTGGAGTCAAATATCGAGGGTCATTAAGCGAAGAGGGGATTGATAATCATCAACTCATGCTCCGCCCAAATTTTAAATGGTAAAGGATAATATAAAATGTTCGATTTTTTAGAGAGCGACTGGTTTAATATAGGTTTGGAGATTCTGTTTTTAATACTCATCTCATACGATATAAAAAAGTATTTTCAGACAAAGAAAAAAGAGTATATAGTGAACATAGTGCTAACAGTAGGCTTTGCAATTTGGGTACTTTACCCATACTATAAAAGTTATTTTGGCTGGCAAGAGTCACAAAAGAGTGAAATGATTTCGTCGTGCCAAGACACGAACGACACAAAGTTATGCAAGTGTGTGGATGAGGCAATATTTAAAGAGTTCACGCATAAAGAGTACAAAACCTTAGACAAAAACGCAAGCGAGTTTAAAGAGTTTATAAAAGAGACCAAAGAGGAGTGTTTAGATGAGTCATGGTTTTAATGAAAAACTAAGCTGCGAGGGCATTATAGGCGACGGCTGCGGAGGAGGAAGAATTTTTTTTATAAAAGACGAAACACTCTTCGCACACGACCCGCAAACAAAGCAAAACATAAAACTTTTAGAAGATATCCACATGCCAAGAAGCGTGAGCAAAAAAGGGTGCGTTGTGAGTATTGAGTGTGAAAAGGAGTTGATTAAGTTTGATTTGTCGAGCATGAGTAAAACTCTAAAAGAAGTTTAGATATAATCATTAAACAAAAAACTATAAAAGAGAATAAAATATGCAAAAAATTGAGCCGATGACGCTTTTTGGGTACGAAAAACTACAAGCTGAAGTTAAAGATTTAAAACAGGTAAAAAGACCGAGAACCGTAAAAGACATAGAAGAAGCACTAGAACACGGTGACTTAAAAGAAAATGCCGAGTATCATGCAGCAAAAGAGCAACAAAGACAAATTGACGGGCGTTTGGCAGATTTAGCTGAACTTATAGGCTCTGCTACAATCGTTGACCCGAGTGAGCTTAAACATGCCGTAGTAAGTTTTGGCTCAACGGTTGTTTTAACAGATTTGGCTACCGATGAGGTCATGACTTACACTATTGTCGGCGGTTGTGAGAGTAACCCCGATATGGGGCTTATCTCTTTTGGCTCTCCTTTGGCAAAACAGCTTTTAGGCAGAGAAGAGGGCGATGAGGTAAAAGTGACGCTTCCAGGGGGAAAAAAAGAGTTTGAAATAGAAGAGATTAGATATCAGGAGATAGTTTTTGAGTGCAATTAATGTAGGCATTATCGGAGCTACAGGGTATACAGGTTTAGAACTTGTAAAAGTAGTGATAAAGCATCCAAAATTTAATTTAAATTATATTGCAAATTCTGAAGGCGCTACGACCATAAATGCGCTTCACCCCTCTTTGAACGGTGTGTGTGAACTCGAAGTTCAAAAAGCAGATGCGCAGGTGTGTGCTTCGTCTTGCGAGCTTGTATTTTTAGCGCTTCCGCACCAAACGGCTATGGCTTTTGTCAAACCGCTTCTGGCATGTGGAATTAAAGTCGTAGACCTCTCAGCCGACTACAGATTAAAGCAAGATGTGTATGAAAAGTTTTACACGCCTCATTTGGACCCGCAAAATTTGAAACATGTTGTGTACGGGCTTCCTGAACTCTTTCGCCAACAGATTAAAAATGCCACGCTTGTAGCAAACCCCGGCTGTTTTCCGACCTCTGCCATTTTAGGGATTTTACCTTTTATGAACTACAGAGTTGCCAACACTCCGATTATCATCGACTCGAAAACGGGTGTGAGCGGAGCAGGCAAAAAACTCAGCGAAGTGACACATTTTGTAAATGTAAACGACAACCTTTTCGCCTACAACCCGCTTATGCATAGACATGCGCCTGAGATTGCAGAGAAGTTAGGTGTCTCTTTTGATGAGGTAAATTTTGTGCCGCATCTCATCCCGATAACACGCGGAATGATTTCTTCTATTTACTTGCAGGTTAGCGGAGAGTTTAACGCTGAGGAAGTGTTAAAAGAGTTTTATAAAAATGAAGTACATGTTCGTATCAGCTCAAAACCGGTTGATATGAAAAATGTGGCAGGAACCAATTTTTGCGATATTTTCGTAAAACAAAAAGGAAACATAGTCTTTATCTCAAGTGCCATAGATAACCTGATGCGTGGGGCTTCGTCGCAAGCTGTTGTAAATGCAAACATTATGATGGGACTTAACGAGTCTATGGGAATTCCAAATATAGCTTATGTCCCCTAATAAAGAAAATAGTGTGATAGAAATAAAAGAGGGTGCGTTTGTCATTTCAGATGCACACTATTCACACCTTCGTCCAGAGCTTTTAGAGTTCCTAAAAGAAATTCACTCAAAAAAATTACAACCGACTCAGCTTATTCTTATGGGTGATATATTTGACACACTTTTTGGCGGTGTTCCTTACAGCGTACAAATCAACTCTGAAACCGTAAAACTGCTAAATGATATTTCACAAGAAATTGAAGTTATATATCTGGAAGGAAATCACGATTTTAATCTAAAAAATATATTTCCACATGCCAAGATTTTTCCGATTTCCCGGCAACCTGTGGCATGTGGAAATAAGGGCAAAATAATTTTGCTTGCCCATGGTGATTTTGAGAGTGACTTCGGGTATAGAGTTTATACTGCTGTGATTAGAAACCCTTTAATATTGGTCTTTTTAAGAGTGCTTAATTTCTTCTCATTTAATATGATAATAAAAAAATTAGACGAGTATTTGAGCAAAAAAGAAGACTGTAAAGAGTTCTGTGGCTTTAGGGAATTCATAGCAAAACGATTAGATGTAAAGTATAAATGCGACTACTTCATAGAGGGTCACTTTCATCAAAACAAGAGCATAAAGTTTGATGAGTTTACCTATACAAATTTAGGAGCTTTTGCTTGCAATCAAAGATACTTTGTTGTAAAATCTTCCAAAGAAGTTCAATTGCTAGAAGAAAAAATGTTCTCTAAGGAGATAGAAAAATGAATGAAAATTCGTTAAAAGTTGGTTCAAATGAGATGGAACTTGTTGACTTCCGTATATTTAAAGAAGAAAACGGTGAAATATATGAGGGTATTTATGGCATAAATGTCTCAAAAGTACGTGAAATAATTCGCGTTCCAAATCTAACAGAACTTCCAGGTACTCCTGACTTTATAGAGGGTATTTTTGATTTAAGAGGGGTAGTAATTCCAGTTGTAAATCTTGCAAAATGGATGGGAATTGCCGGACCTGAAGATGCAGAAAAAAATTCCAGAGTAATTATAACAGAATTTAACAATGTTTTAATCGGCTTTATAGTTCATGAAGCTAAAAGGATTAGACGTATCAACTGGGGTGATATAGAGCCGGCAACCTTTATAAGTAATTCCAACTCTATAGATGGAAGTAAAGTAACAGGTGTTACTAAAATTGAAGGCGACTGCGTCTTATTGATCCTTGATTTAGAAAGTGTTGTTCAAGATCTTGGTCTTTATGAGCCGGATTTAGGAGCAGTTCCTCGTGAACTGGAAGATTTTTCAGGTTTAGCACTTATTTTGGATGATAGCGCAACAGCTAGAAAGATTGTAAAAGATGCACTTGAAAAAATGGGCTTTCATGTTGTTGAAGCAATCGATGGAGAAGAAGGGTTAGTAAAGCTTGATGAGTTATTTGATATGTATGGAGATGATCTAGTTAATCATTTAAAGATTATCGTTTCAGATGTTGAAATGCCGAGGATGGACGGATTTCATTTTGCAGCAAAAGCTAAAGAAGATGGAAGATTTAAAAAAATACCGATAGTATTTAACTCTTCAATTAGTGACCATTTTAGTGAAAATAGAGGTAAAGACGCTGGTGGAGAGGCTTATTTAGTTAAGTTTGATGCAAGTTCTTTTTATGATGAAGTAGCACGTGTTGTCAGTGCTCATATGAATTAGGAGTTTAAATATGGATGAATTTCAAGAAATATTACAAGATTTTTTAGTTGAGTCTTTTGAGCTGATAGAGCAGTTAGATCAAGATTTAGTTGAGCTAGAATCGAGACCGGAAGATTTGGAACTTTTAAATGGTATTTTTCGTGTCGCACATACTGTTAAAGGTGCTTCTTCATTTTTAAACTTTGATGTATTAACACACCTGACTCACCACATGGAAGATGTCCTTAACAAAGCTAGACACGGTGATTTAATTATTGATGCAAATATCATGGACGTAATTTTAGAGTCCATAGATTTAATGAAAGAACTCTTAGTCACTATACGTGATACTAGTGCAGATGCCGGTGTTGATGTAGTAGAGTGTGTTTTAAAACTTGACAAGATTAGTGGTGGAGATGGAAATGTTGAAATACCGATTTCAGTTGCTCCTGTGGTGGTTGAAGAAATTTCTGCCCAAGAAGAACTTGATTATGACAACATGAGTGATGAAGATGTTGAAGCTGAAATAGAGCGACTCCTAGCAGAGAGACAAACCCAAGATAAGGCTAAAAGAGCAGCTAAAATAGCGGCTGGAGAGAGCGTTCCTGAAGCTCCGCCTGAACCTAGTGAGGCAGATGAAAAACCAAAAGAAGTGGCCCCAAAAGCTCCAACACCTGTTCCAACAGCATCTCTTAGGGCTAAGGCTGAAGATGCTAAAGCGGCGGCTCCTACTTCAAGAACTCCTGCAGCAGTTGAACAGACTATTCGTGTAGATGTTAAAAGACTAGATCACTTAATGAACCTAATCGGGGAACTCGTTCTTGCTAAAAACCGCTTAATCAAAATCAATGATGATGTTGAAGAGAGATATGAGGGTGAAGAGTTCTTAGAAGAGCTGAATCAAGTTGTTTCTATAGTTTCTCTTGTTACGACCGACCTTCAAATTGCTGTTATGAAGACAAGAATGCTTCCTATTGGTAAAGTGTTTAATAAGTTTCCTAGAATGATTCGGGATTTAACCCGTGAGCTAAACAAAAAAATGGAACTCGAACTTGCAGGTGAAGATACAGAGCTTGACAAATCTATTGTTGAAGAGATTGGCGACCCGCTAGTTCATATTATCAGAAACTCCTGTGATCACGGTATAGAAATGCCGGCTGTTCGTCTAGCAGCCGGCAAATCTGAAACAGGAACTATTACACTAAAAGCATACAATGAAGGTAATGCTATCGTTATTCAAATTGATGATGATGGTAAAGGACTTGATGCAGAGATGTTAAAAGCCAAATCTATTGAAAAGGGAATTATTACTGAGAAAGAAGCGGACTTGATGAGCGATAAAGAAGCTTTTGCTCTTATCTTTGCTCCAGGTTTTTCAACCGCAGCCGCTGTTACGAGTGTCTCAGGTCGTGGTGTTGGGATGGATGTTGTAAAAACAAACATTGAAAAATTAAATGGAATTATAGATATTGAGAGTGCGTTAGGCAAAGGAACTTCTTTAAAATTAAAGATACCTTTGACTCTCGCAATTATTCAAGCACTTTTAGTTGGTGTTCAAGAGGAGCATTATGCGATTCCGTTAGCCTCGGTTTTAGAGACTGTTCGAATTTCAAAAGATGAAATTTTTTCAGTTGAAAACCGTTCAGTTCTAAGACTCCGTGATGAAGTTTTATCTTTAGTACATATTGGTGATATTTTTGAAGTTGAACGTATTCTTGACTCAAGTGAGCATGTTTATGTCGTTGTTCTTGGTTTGGGTTCAAGTAAAATAGGACTAATAGTCGATTCTCTTGTTGGACAAGAAGAGATTGTTATTAAATCTATGGGTGCCTACTTAGCCGGAATAGAAGGGATAGCCGGAGCTACAATTCGTGGTGATGGCGGAGTAACCCTTATTGTTGATGTTGCTGCGCTTATGCACATGGCAAAGGGTGTAAAAGCAACGGCTCTGGTAGATGAGGGCTCATCAACAACAAAAGAAAAAACAAAAGCTTCTGACTACACCGTAATGATAGTTGATGATTCAAAAACGGACAGAATGATTATGCGTAAGTCGCTGGAGCCTCTAGGTGTTACACTCGTTGAAGCTTCTGACGGACAAGAAGCATTAGCTATTTTAAAGCAGGGCGACCATCATTTTGATGCAATGCTCGTAGATATAGAGATGCCTAGAATGGATGGCTACTCTCTTGCTACAGAGATTAAAAAGTATAATAGATATAAAAACTTACCTCTGATTGCTGTTACCTCTCGTACAGGCAAATCTGACCGAATGAGAGGTGTTGAGTCTGGAATGGTTGAGTATATAACTAAACCATACTCTGCTGACTACCTCTCAAGTGTAGTTCAAAGAAATGTAAACTTTAAATCGGAGTTCTTATCATGAGCGATAAATTAAAAGAGATAATTAATAAACAGAAGAAAAAAGATAGTTTATCTATTTCTCATTTAGATGAGGTAGTCCAATTAGTTGGATTTATTATAGGTGAAGAAGAATATGCTGTGCCAATTTTAACTATTCAAGAGATTATCAAGCCGATCTCATGGACAAGAGTGCCACAAACACCTGCCTATATATTGGGTGTATTTAATCTTCGTGGTTCAGTAATTCCACTCATTGATCTTCGTGTAAAATTTGGTCTCAAAGCTAAAAAACATAATGAAGAGACACGTTTCTTTGTCCTCAAACAAGGAAATGAAGTAGCAGGTTTTGTAATAGACAGACTTACTATGGCATTAAGACTTAAAAAAGGCGATATCGGTGCTGCTCCGGATAGCGTTGCAGGAGATGACAGCAAGATTGATGGTGTAGGTAAACAAGATGGCAGAATCTTAACAATACTAAAAGTTAAAAAGTTGTTAGAGAGAGATTTTTAGGCTAAGTAAGTAATGAATAATTCTTTAACCATTACCTATGCTAATAGTAAACTCTCTTTGAGCTTTTTTGGAGACTTTACTATTTATACGCTCTCTGCATATGAAACAAGACTAGATGCAGTCAACTTTTCCGGTGTTAAAAGTGTAGATGTATTCTTAGATGAAGTACTCTCTTTTGACACTGCCGCCTCAATAGCAATAAACAATCTTCTTTTGACGTTTTCCATAAAGAATATAGCAGCAAACGTAATATGCACAAACTCAGCAATACTTAATACCATTGAATTGGTTAAAAAACAAAAAACCACTAAAATTCCACATGCCAAGAGAAAAACTATTTTGGAAGTTCTTGGAGAGAGATCTTATTCTAATTACATAGGATTTATGTCTTTTATGGAGTTTCTGGGAAAACTTTTTTCTACTAAGATATTTCATCTGCGAGCTATTAAAAATACAAGGTTCAAAGAGATAGCTTTTGAGATGAATGAGAGTGCTATAAAAGCTTTAGGAATTATAGCGTTAACCAGTTTTTTAATAGGAGTTGTAGTTGCTTATCAGTCAGCATTTCAACTCAAAATTTACGGTGCAAATATATTTATAGTTGATATGCTTGGAATATCAATTTTAAGAGAGCTTGCCCCGCTTATTACAGCGATTGTAATTGCCGGCAGAAGCGGTTCTGCTTTTACTGCACAGATTGGCGCAATGAAGATAACCCAGGAGTTGGATGCCATGCGAACGATGGGGTTTGACCCGTATATATATTTAGTGATGCCTCGTATTGTTGCCTTAATGTTAGCTATGCCAATTTTAATATTTGTATCAGATATAATGGCAGTGTTAGGCGGAATGGTAGTTGCAAACATAGATTTAAATATTACAGTTGACCTCTTTTTAGAGAGGTTCAACAATGTTGTAGCTGCAAAGCATTTTTTTGTTGGCATAGCAAAAGGTCCGTTTTTTGCATTTTTAATTGCTTCAATTGGAATTTATAGAGGCTTGATGGTTAAAGATGATACTCAAAGCATAGGGTTAAATACTACAAAAAGTGTGGTTGAATCAATTTTTGCAGTTATAGTCTGTGATGCAGTTTTTTCTATTGCATTTACAAATCTTGGTATATAATGAACGCAATTACTATACATAATCTCAGAACCGTATTTGATAATAGAGTAATCCATAATGGACTCAACCTTAGTATAAAACAAGGTGAGATTTATGGACTTGTCGGACCAAGCGGATGCGGAAAAACTACTCTTTTGCGTGAGATGGTAATGCTGCAACCGTTTGATGGTGGTTCTGTTGAAGTTTTAGGACATGACCTCGGCACCATTAAATATAAAGAAGCACAACAATTAAGAAGAGAGTGGGGCGTTTTGTTTCAGGCGGGAGCACTTTTTTCCTCTTTGACTATAGCGGAGAACATAGCGCTTCCTCTTGTAGAATATACAGAGTTGTCTAAAAAAATGATTGATGAGATTGTTGAATTTAAAATAAATATAGTTGGATTACAATCAAGAGATGCTCTTTTATACCCTTCACAAATAAGTGGCGGAATGAAGAAAAAAGCTGCCTTGGCTCGTGCTCTGTCTATGGATCCGAAACTTCTTTTTTTAGATGAACCGACAAGCGGACTGGACCCTATCTCTGCAAGAGATTTTGATAATTTGATTTTAGAACTTCGTTCTCTGCTGGGGTTGACTATTGTTATGGTATCGCATGATTTGCAATCTATTTATGATACACTTGACAGATTAGCGGTCATTGATAATAAAAAAATTGCGTATGAAGGTACTTTAAAAGAGGTAACTTCAGCGAACAGTGAATTTATACGAGCATTTTTTAGGAGTGGTTTTGAATAATAAAGTTAATTACACAGCAGTTGGGCTACTGGTTCTCTTTGGATTTATATTAATGTTAGCATTCACATACTGGCTACTAAAACCATCAGAGGAATCTGAAACTGCAAAATATCTTATACATTTTAATGAGTCTGTGCTTGGCTTAAATATTGATGCACCTGTCAAGTATAGAGGGATTAACGTTGGTAAAGTTTCACAACTTAAAATTAATCCAAAAAATTCAGAGCAGGTGGAAGTTTTAGTAACAATTTTAGAATCAACTCCTATTAAGTCATCAACTGTGGCAAAGCTTACGGCTCAAGGTATCACAGGTTTAAGTTATATAAATCTTAGTCTTGGCGACAATAACGCTCCATCACTCAAAGCAACCAAAGGTGAAAAATATCCAATAATACAAACAGTTCCCTCTTTCTTTGAAAACTTTGAGCAGACTTTAGGAACGGTATCTACGCAACTCTCAAAGACTTTAAGTAAAACAGAGGAACTTTTAAACGACGAAAATCAAGCGCAGATAACTCTTGTGTTAAAAAGAAGTGCCGGTTTTATGGATAGGATGGAGAGACTTTTAAATGATGAGTCAATCACCAATTTTCATTCAAGTATGGAAAATTTTGCGTCAGCCAGCAAAAAATTAGATAATTTAGTACCGAAAGTTGATATTTTTGTAAATAAAAGTTTAATTTGGGAAGATGAAATAGCAAAAACTTTTAATTCTATTATGAATAGTTATCTAGGCATAAGGGCTTCAGCAGATGAAGTGAAAAAAGCAGTAGAGAATGGAGAGTTTAACATTAAAGAGATAGCCGTTGATGTTGTACCTACAATGAATAATACTTTCATTGAGTTGCAGCATCTTATAATACAAATCCAAGAGACACTAAACCAGTACAAAAGAAGTCCGGGTGATATTTTATTTAAACAAGAAGAGATTAAAAAAGGTCCAGGAGAAAAGTAAATGTATAAAATTATTATCGTAGCAATAGCTATTTTTTCACTATCAGGCTGCACAACAACTCAACCTCCTATGACTGAGTTTAGGGTAAATACAGAATTAAAAATTATTAATTCAGATTCAACTAAATGTTTGGATGAGTCGTTAAAAGTCACGCAAGCTTTTAGTACATCTGCCATTATGTCTGTGAAAATGAATTATACACAGGGTCCTTATAAGCAATTTGTTTACTCTGAGTCTCAGTGGGCTGACTCACCAAACCGTGCAATAACGTCAGAAATAGTAAAATTACTAAGAGAAGCCAAGCTTTTTAAAAATGTGCAAATATCAAAATCAAGAAGCAAAAGTGATTTTATTTTAGAAATAAATATAGAAGATTTTATGCAGTATTTTAATAATAACTCTACGAAATCTTACGCTAATGTCATTGTGAGCTTAAGTCTGCTTGATGCTGCCACAAACAGTGTTATAGCTACAAATACGTTTGAGTCGAGAGTTGATACTAAAAGTTTAGATGCTAATGGCGGTGTTGAGGCACTAAATAAAGCCCTTGCAAATGTGTTAGAGCAAGCCAACGCTTGGTTTATTGGAGTTTGTAAATGATAGGTCAAAAAGAGTACAAAAAACGAAGAGATAAACTAGCCAAGAGCTTATCTGAAAACTCTGTAGGAATTTTGTTTAGCGCTTCTTATAGACCTCGTTCAAACGATACAGAGTATCCATACAGACAAAACAGCAATTTTTACTATTTAACCAGCTTTAAAGAAGATAACTCTTGTTTAGTTATAGTGAAAACAACAAAGGGTGTTAAAACTATTTTATTTGTTCAAGCTAAAGATAAACAAAAAGAGCTCTGGAATGGAAAAAGATTAGGGGAGAAAGAGGCTGAAAAAATATTTTTAGTAGATGAAGTTTATGCGATTACTAATTTAGAAGAAAAATTAAAAAAATTTCTACAAACCAGCAAAAATCTCTATTTTGATTTCGGCTTAGAATATTCAAAAATGAAAGTACTTAAAAGGTACGCTAAGGGTATAGCAGTTCATCAAAATATAGCACCACTTGTTAATGAGATGAGACTTATTAAGTCAGTTGCCGAAATAGCCCTTATTAAAAAAGCAATAAATATTACGAAAAAAGCTCACCACAAAGCTATGAGCTTCTCTAAGGCAAATAAGAATGAATATGAACTCCAAGCCGAGATAGAGCATGTTTTTAAATCTAATGGAGCTTACAGTGATGCCTACACTTCTATTGTGGCATGTGGAAACTCTGCAAATACACTCCACTATATAGAGAACAATAAACCTTTACAAGATAATGAGCTTATACTTATTGACGCAGGCTGTGAATATGAGTATTATGCAAGTGATATTACAAGATGTATTCCTGTGAACGGGAAGTTTACAGAGGTGCAAAAAGAGCTTTACAATATGGTTTTAGATGTAGAATTAAAAATTATTGAGATGATAAAGCCAAATATGTTGAGAAATGATTTGCAAAAAAAATCTGAAGAACTCCTCTGTCAAGGGATGGTAAAGCTCGGTATACTCAAAGGCAACTATAAGAAACTGATAAAAAAACAAGAACATAAAAAGTTTTATCCACATGGCATAGGTCACTGGATGGGAATAGATGTTCACGATGAGTGCCCCTATAAATATGACAACGGCGATGAAATACCCTTGAGAAAAGGTATGGTTTTAACTATTGAACCTGCAATTTACATAGATAAAGATGACAAAAGTGTACCAAAAAAGTATCGTGGAATCGGCATCCGAATCGAAGATGATATTTTAGTAACCAAAGAGGGTTATGTAAATTTATCTTATGAAATTGCGAAAAGTATAGAAGAGATAGAGAGTCTATCTCTGAGCTAGATTAGAGTATACCCTATTTATATGCTCTAACTATTACCCCTCTTTTGCCATCTTTTGAAAGTAGTTTATAGTTTGTGTTGTAGGCAGAAGTTTGTCTACCGGCATGTGATTTTATAACCCAAATCGCTTCAATAGCACGATGTTTAGCTAAGCCGGAGTCAGTTAATTTTTTCATATATTCAATTGTTTTTTGTGTAATACCCAAATTCTCATAAATAAAATCATTATTTTGGAGATTTTTATAGAGTTTAAATTCTATTTCATCCACAATTCCAATAATTTCAAAGTATTTTGCATCTTTATGTTTGTCAATAAAATCGCTTATATTTTTCTTACATTGATAGTTGATAATATAACTTCCTACATCCATGTTATAACATTTTGCAAAATCTTTAGCCATAGTTATGTTTGAATCTAAAGGCGCCGCAGCTTTTGGCTCTTCTTTTTCACTTTTTTGTTGCATCGCATCTCTTTGTTCTAGTAAGAGTTTTTTTTGCCCGGACAAGTCAGCAAGTCTATTTTTGAGACTTTGAAAATCTTCCTTAGAAACATATTCCGATTGAACATCTGAGCGCAAATTTTCAAATTTATCACACTTGGCAATATTTATATCTTTCTGAATTAACGCTTGCTCATGGCTTAAGTTAAAATATACTGATACCAATAAACAAATACCTAAAATTGAATAAGCTAAATAATGCAGCATATTCGACTTTTTATCTTTTTCCTCATTCATCATAAACTCCAATTTCACTTTCTCTTATTGTACATAATTTTATATTTATTTAAACAATTTAATTGTAACTGTAGCTCCAGCCTGTAAGTTTTTCGGTTTTTGCTTCATAAAATTTATCTGAATCACCTAGAAAATCTATAACGTGCATAAGAGCTGATGGTATACTTCTTTGATCTTGCGGTTTTACAAGAAGTATTGGCATGGGTGTCTCTTGCTGACTTTTTCCAAAACCCACCGGCATAGTCTGACTCATCACTTCTGTAGGATTCACGATAGAGTTCTCTTGTAAAAACTTATCTAAAATAGCATCTTTTATATCTTGAGAAAATTTTTCATCCGTATTTAAAAAGATTGTAAATTGAATAGGTGTTTTAGCAAAGTGGCTAGGGGCTGGAGTCGCCATAAGTATGTACTCTACATTTTTCAAGTGCTTGGCTATCTCGATAGGGTCAAGATAGGTATCTGTTACAATTGCTTTTGCTACCATTAGTTTTGATTCTCTGCTTTGTTTTTTTCTATATCTTCTTGGTGTCTTGACATCTCTAACCTTATTTCATCCATTGTATGGGGAGGAACATTCTCATCTTTACTCCACCTCACTTCATCAATGTTTCCGCCATAGTCCCCGCCGAAGTCCTCAACTCTCTGAGAATATTCGTCTAAATCATAACATATCGCAGTTCTATCTCCAAGGCTGTCTGATAGCTCTATAAACCATTTTCCCTCTTCGTCCACTTTGATAAGTGATTCAAATATTACTGCCATTATCTTTTTTTACCGGTGTTATCAAAAGTTTTAGCAAAACCTTCTAAATCTTTTTTCTTTAAATCACCGTTATAAATGATGTTTCTTGCGGTAATAGAGTCATCATTTAGCATTTTAGGCACAACATCAGCGTTGTTTATGACTTCCATATGTTCATTAAGCTCATCTTCACTGTATGCCATTTGCATATCTGCAGCTATAACATGAGGAATTTTCTCAATAACGTGTAACTTTTCTAATTCCTCAGAGACTCCATTACCCTCAATAGTTATAATGATTCTGCCTTTTTCATCATGCATGTGATAGTCACACGCCTCACACTCTTTTAAACTTTGGACTACTTCATCTATATACTTTGGAACTGTTTGGACTACTATGCTTGATATATTCATAAACTTTATTCCTTAATTTTATTTCATAAAATGAAGGGAACCCTTCATCTGTTTTATCACGATGCCGGAAGTAATTCCGTCATCTACGCTAACGCTTGTTTTAACTATGCTTTTGCCTTGCTTAGTCACACGACCTCGGCGATAAGCCCCTCGCACTAGTGCGATTATTTATTTGTAAGTTATTTTTCTTTGCTTTTCGCCGTTTTCTTGGCGCATTTTATCATAGAGTTTTTGATGTACTAGTTTTTCATCAAAACTAATTGGCGTTCTTAAAGATTTGTACTCTACTAACTCACCATTTTTGTAAACACCCGAAATCATTGCCTTTATCCAGTAATGACCCTTATCTTTACGAAGATTTTTTACCACTCCACTCCACTGCTTTTTGTTTTTGATGCTCTGCCATAAATCTGCATAAACTGAACTTGGCATATCAGGATGCCTTAGAATATTATGTGCTTTACCTATAAGTTCTTCTTGAGAATAACCGCTAATCTCACAAAAAGTTTCATTGGCATAGGTAATAAACCCGTTCAAGTCGGTTCTTGATATGATTAATTCATCTTGCGGAATCACCGTTTCTATTAAAAATTCCGATTCATTGTATTGCATATTTCCTCCTTATTTTATTGTATACAAATTAATCACAGCGTCATCACTAGAGACTAAAAACTCTTTTTCATTAAAAAAAAGGATATTTGTGAGTGTCATTTTATTACCGCCGAAAACTCCTACAACCTCTTTTGTTTGTGTGTCTAAAAGAGTTACGTTATTGTTCTCATCACTCGCAAATGCCACAAGTGCTGCACTAGGAGATAGCCCAACGCTGTAAATTAAGAATGATGCCATCTCAGAGTAAGCAGAAGCTGTTTTGTAGTTATAAAGTACCATTTTTCTATCTTGTCCGGCAGTGGCGATAGTCCCGTTTTTATAATCAACTTGAAAAACATTGTCTAAATTTTCTCCGCTTAATTTTTTTATAAAGGAGCCATCTTTGGTGTCGTGAATTTTTAAATCACCACTCTCATCAGCAACGACTACTTGCGTTTTTTCTTCATTCAAAACAAAGTCTGAAAATTTTGATTGAGAAATTTGTAAACTCCAGTTTTGTGTTTTGTTTCGTATGTTATAGGAGATAAGTTCATTGCTGAGTAAGCCAAGCAGTATAGTGTTTTCATCGATAAACTTAGCCTTTGCAATAAATAAATTTTGCGTATAAGGTATAAGGAGTTCAAGCTTGTTCTCTTTAAAAATATGAACTCTTCTTGCTCCTTTTTTTGCTTGGGATAGGATAAGAATTTTGTCATTCAATATGTCAACAGAGTAAACTTTAGAGTTAATCACATCACCCATAAAATCAGTAATTTGTTCCAACACTATCTTTTGCACTATCTCTTTACTTGACATATCAAAAATATCAACACAACCCGCACCTGTAGCACTGTAGAGTTTATTGTCTTTAATAACTATGTCAAAAACGGCTCCGCTTGAGACAAACTTTGCACTCGGCGCCTCAATACTCACACACAAAAGTGAACTTATAAGTAAAATCATTGCTATAAATATTTTCATTAGCTCACCTTAATAGCATAGCTTGGGCATCTGCTTATACAAAATCCACATGCCGTACATTTAGAGTCATCTATACTCGGCATAAACATGGCTTTGAACTCTATGGCATCTTCTAAACACGGGTCCTTGCATGAAAAACACATAACAGCGTTCCAGCTCAGACATGCACTCTGCGAGATGCTGATTGTAGCATCAATCATCTTTTTATCTTTTATATCTAAGACGCCAAATTCACAAGCGGTTGCGCAAGCGTCACAATAGGTACATCCACTTTTAGAAAAATCTAACCGAGGAGTCTTGTCCTCAGCTATGATTATAATTTGCTCTTGGCACAAAGTGGCACATTTGGCGTCACAATTTTGGCACTCTTTATCAAAGGCATCTATATCACTGAAATATGGTGGTCTTACTATTGTCTCTCTCTTCTGTTTTTGTTCACCATTGAGTGAAGAAGAGAGAAAGCTAAAGAGCTCTCTTCTTTGCATAATTTTGCCTACTATTTTGTTGTGTCTAAGCCTTCCATAAGTTTAGTTCCATTCCAACTCGATCTGCTAGCACCGTCTTTACTTGTAAAGTCTGCTTCAAAAGTATTTTTGACCGATACATCGTCACCAGATTGAGGAGCATGACATTGGCTACAGTTAAATCTTGCACCAGAGAGTTTATCACCTTTTTTAATGGAAACCTCATTTTTCATGTTATCGACAGCTTTTGTAAAGAGTTCTCCATCATAGTTATGTTTAGGTCTCATGTCTAAAAAGTGTGAACTAGGAACAGGCGTAGCACCCATACTCTCAGCCACTTCCGGCATGTGGCAGCTGATACACTGATTGTTATCAATAGTAATTGGCAACATTCCCTCTGTGTCATGCGGAATCATCGGCGGAGCATCTTGAAAGGCTCTTTTTATTTTGTTGCCACTTCCTGCATACGTTGTAGAATATGCTGCTTTATGACCATATGTCTCATTTTGTTCTACATAGATATCAGTTTTTCTAAGCCCAAGTGATTCTTCACTTATAGTCGGTTTTACTTTTTCCTCATTGAGCGGTGTTGCATTCTTAACATCACCACAACCTATAAACAGTAGTGCCGTAGCAACTAAACCGATTGTTATTTTACTTATTGTTTTCATATTACTCTCCCGTCTTTTTATTTATTTGTGCTGGTTTTCTGATTGAAAAACCTAAAGCATCATCATCGCATACTTCTACGCATCTTCCACAATTAGTACACTCGCCTGAAGTCACAGATAGGCTCTCTTTACCAATCATATGAAGAACCTGGTGCTCTGGGCATACATCTTTACATTTCATACATAAAGTACAATTCTCTTCAGAGTGCAAGACTCTGATTAAACTAAATTTACCAAGTAGTGAATAAAATCCACCAAGTGGGCATATATGACCACACCATCCATTTTTTAGGACAAATAGGTCAAAAAGAAAAATGATAAGCATAGCAGCCCACCCAAATCCTAAACCAAATACAATGCCTCTGTGAACCATAGATATTGGCGAAATAAACTCAAAAGCTGCAATTCCCATTGCAAATGAGATAACTAAGCTAAGTGCAAAAATCCAGTAGCGCATATCTCTTGATGCAGGCTGTTTTCCCTGCAAACGGTTAATCTCAATCTTGGTTCTTAAAAAATTAGCTGCGTCAGTTATCATGTTTACAGGGCAAACCCAACTACAAAAGGCTCGACCGCCGATTAATAGATAAAACAGAGTAACAACTGCTGCTCCAATAAGCAAATCTACACTGAGAAGTGCTCCTGCTGCCAACATTTGCAAGGCTGCATAAGGGTCGCTCATAGGAATAAAGTCAAAAATTCTTGACGAACTTAGATTTCCCCTAAGAACACTCCAGCCCCAAGCATTACCGCCAAAATAAAGCACTAATAAACTAATCTGCGTAAATCTTCTTAAAATCAAGTATCTGTAGCTGTTCCACAATGTTTTCATTAGTAACCCTCCAGTCCATCATTTAAAGAGTCAAGTGCAGAGTCTTTACTTAACTCGGTTGTTGTAGTCTCAGATGTAGCATTTTCTAATCGCTTTTCATCTTCTTTCTCCCAACCTTTAATATAATGGTTTCCTGCTCTACCTTGAGCCACTTCTCTAGGAAGTACAAAGATAGAAGCTTTTTCTGTAACACAGGCTTTTTCACACATGCCACAACCCGTGCAAACGTCACTTTGAACCACCGGTTTCATATAAGCATGCTTCCCTGTTCTCTCATTTTTGGAGTACTCTATAGTTATGGCTTCTCCTAAAAGAGGACAAGCTCTATAGCATGCATCACATTGAATTCCCCAAAAAGCTATACAGCTATTTGCATCAATAACTGCTACACCCATGTCAGCTGCATTTATATCAAGGACTTCATTTGTTGTTACGCTAGCTTCGTTCAAAGCACCTGTTGGACAAACAGGTACACATGGAATATCCGTACACATATAACAAGGAATCTCTCTAGGTACAAAATAGGGAGTTCCTATAGGTTTATTGTCTCCTGGTTTTGCTAATAGTAAAGTATCGTACGGACACGCTTCAACACAGAGCCCACACTTGATACATGTTTTTAAAAAATCACTCTCTTTTAGGGCACCTGGGGGACGGAGTGTAAGTGATGAAGCTCTCACCTCATCAACATAAGCACTCCATATAAACCCACCCATAGTAGCGAGACCTACGCCTCTAGCCATATTGAGAATAAACTTTCTTCTATCACTTAGTGGTTCTCTTTTTTTAGCCATATTATGTTTGTTTTCGCTCAAAACGATAACCTACTTTTTACTTTTATGCTTTGTAAATTTTTACAGCACATTTTTTAAAGTCTGCTTGTTTTGACTGAGGACAAGTCGCATCTAAACATACTTTATTTATAAATACTTTTTCATCAAACCATGGAACAAATACAAGTCCGCGAGATGGTCTGTTTCTACCACGAGTCTCAACTCTTGCTTTTACTCTGCCACGACGAGATTCAACCCAGCAAAGTCCGCCTTGAATTAAATCTTTATCTTTAGCATCTTGTGGGTGCATATAACATAAAGCTTCTGGAACTGCACGGTAGAGCTCAGGTACACGCATAGTCATCGTTCCTGAATGCCAGTGCTCTAGTACACGACCTGTACATAACCATAGCGGGAAAGCAGCGTCTGGCATTTCCGGTGGATCCATGTATGGACGGGCAAATATTTTGGCTTTATTTTTAAGACCTGTTTTTTCTGCATTTTTAATACCCATTAAATCACCGTATGGAAGTGCTTTTGCTAAAGTACCATAGAATGCATGAGAATATCCATTCTCTTTCGTCTCTTTAGCCGCATAAGGGTCATATTGTGAGTTGAATCTCCACTGCGTCTCTTTTCCGTCAACAACAGGCCATTTAAGTCCACGAACTCTATGGTACGTTGTAAAGTCAGCCAAATCATGACCATGACCTCTACCAAATGAGGCATACTCCTCAAAAAGATATTCTTGAATCATAAAACCATACCCTTTAAAAACCTTCCCATCCGAGCCAACAACATTTCTGCTGTCTCCGCTTCCATCAGTGTTGTCATATCCTTTTTGAGGGAATGTAGTCAAATCAATTTTGTATGATTTAGCCTCTTTGTTTGCAAAAAGAATCTCATACATAGTAGTATCTTCAGTGTAACCCATAGCTTTGGCTTGCTCAATTACGCTTGGAAGAGAGTTGGGCTTTCCGTTTTTGTCTTTACCACGAAGCGGCTGCGCACCCCACACATCTTTTACCGTAAATCTTTTTGAGAGTTCAACCCATTGCCATGTATCGCTCATTGAATCACCTACAGGGATAACCTGTTGTCTCCAGTGCTGTGTACGACGCTCAGCATTTCCATAAGCTCCCCATTTTTCATAAATCATAGCAGATGGTAAGATAAGGTCAGAGACTTTAGCTGAGATACCAGGATATCCATCAGAAGTTACGATAAAGTTGTCCATCTCACGTGCCGCTTTAATCCAGTGCTCAGCACTTGCAGAGTCTTGGTAAGGGTTACAGACATTTACCCACGCAAATTTAATAACACCATCTTCAATATCACGGTGAATTTTCATAATGTGCTGGTTACCAATAGGGTTGAGTGTTGCCTCTGGAATTTTCCATCTGTTTTCAACAATCTTTCTATGTGCGGGATTAGCTACCATCATATCAGCCGGTAAACGGTGACAAAATGTTCCAACTTCTCTAGCCGTTCCACATGCCGAAGGCTGACCTGTCAAAGAGAATGCTCCAGAACCTGGTTTAGCTTGTTTGTTGAGCAAAAAGTGAACATTGTATGAGAGTGTATTTACCCAAGTTCCACGAGTATGTTGGTTCATGCCCATAGTCCAAAAAGAGACTACCTTACGTCCCTTTTCAATATAAAGGTCTGCTAAAGTTTGAAGTTTTTTCTTGAATTCGTTAATATCTTCATCAGGATTACCTTTTGAAATTTCTGCAACATAATCAAGTGTATATGGGTCTAAGAATTTTTTGTACTCATCAAAGGAGATTTCCCAGTGCTTAAGTCCGGCATCTTTGTTTACCATTACGTCGCCTTCTTTGTAACCATAAGGTTTAAGGGCAGGTGCTTCTTTGGCTGATACAACTTTTTTCATCTCTTTGTTTATAGTTTGCATCTCGAGTGCACTATATTTACCGGCACTGCCATCAGGATTAACAGGAGTTAAAGACTTCTCTCCCTCTTTTCTCATACCATAACCAATATTTACAGGACTTGCTGCGAATACTATATGCTTTTTAACGAAATCCCAGTCAATAGAGTCCGGATTATTATAAACAATCTCTCTTGCTATATAGTTCCACATGGCAAGGTCAGTATTTGGTGAGAAAATAATCTCAATATCTGCAAGGTCAGAAGTTCTATGTCTATATGTTTGTATTGAGATAACTTTTACACGCTCAGGGTCTGAAAGCTTTCTATCAGTTACACGCGACCAAAGAATAGGGTGCATCTCCGCCATATTTGAACCCCAAGATACGATTGTATCGGTAAGTTCAATATCATCATAACAACCAGACGGTTCATCAATACCAAAAGTTTGGTAAAAACCAACAACAGCAGACGCCATACAGTGACGTGCATTTGGGTCGAAAGCGTTTGAACGAAAACCGCCTTTCATCATTTTTTGGGCAGCGTAGCCTTCCATAACCGTATATTGACCAGAAGCAAAAACACCAACACTCTCAGGACCGCCATGTTTAAGTGCTTTTTTGATGTTAGATTCCATCTCATCAAAAGCTCTCTTCCAGCTAACGGGAGCAAATTTCCCATGCTTGTCAAACTTGCCATCAGCACCAACTCTTAAAAGAGGTTGGGTTAGTCTGTCCGCACCATACATAATCTTGGCATTAAAGTAACCTTTAATACAGTTTAGTCCACGGTTTACAGGAGCCGCAGGGTCTCCCTTAACGGCGACGATTTTACCGTTTTTAGTAGCCATCATAATACCACAACCGGTACCGCAAAAACGGCAAGCCGCCTTATCCCATCTCCAATTGCTCTCAGCTTCAGTTGCTGCTGCTTGTGACTCTGCTGGTACTGTCATACCCATAGCTACTGCCGCAGAAGCTGCTGCTGAACTCTTTAGAAATTCTCTTCTTGAAAGTGACATATTCTCTCCTATTTTATAATACTTCAAATTTAGTAAAATGAAATATTTCTAATTTGCTAAGTTTTCTTTAACATCCCAAATCTTACTCCTTTAGATAAATAAAGCCCTTGACTTGTGTCAACTTGTTATAGTATTTATTTAAGAAATATTTCAGATTATAAAATAGTGAGTAAAAGTAACACTATTAAGTGCTACTTTTTAATATCTTGACAAGATTTAGTAAGTTTTTGAAGCTCTTTTTTGAGATTTTGCAATTTTATAGTTGAGTTTAGCAGTTCTTCAGATGATTGAATAACAATATCTTCACTATTGTTCAACTGTTCTTGAACTAATGACTTATCTTTAAGTGTATCTAAGATATTGTCAAATTCATCTGTTAACTCTTCAAGTTTCTGAGATGCTTGTTGTGACTGAAGCAGTGCACCGCTTGAATAGTCAATGGCGGAGTTTATTTTTTCTATAAAGCAGTTGAAAGTACTGCTAACTTCTACAATTTCACGTTCACTTTGATTTTCTAGCTCTATAGGTTGCAGTTTATCGCTTAGGTCTACATTGCTTAAGAGCATTTTAGAGTAGTTCATAAAGTCATCAACATGAGCTTCTATTGTTCGTAGTTTAAGCAGTGAATAAATTGACAATAGCAAAAAGATGAATGCAGCTCCATACTGGAATAGTTTTATATATTGTGTTTTATTTTCACTATGTTTTGTATATAAAGTAACAAGTTTATCAACATTATCCAACAAAACAGTGTTACTTGTATAAATATTTAAAATAAGTATTTTTAATTTTTCTGCCTCTTTATCGGAATGCATATAAATTTTGAAATTTTCAATGTCATTATAAAAATGG
>MNYP01000120.1 GCA_001873135.1 Helicobacteraceae bacterium CG2_30_36_10 | reverse complement strand
AAAAGGATAGGAATATTAATATGGCAAATAAAAATAAAAATGATAAAAATGATAATAATTTTTTTAATAAAAACCCGCTAGTAACATTTGCAATTTTTTCAGTTGTAATAATTTTATTATTTAAAGTGTTTATTGGAGATACCCCAAACTTGAATGGACCTGCAACGGGTAACTCTAGCAGGACAAAACAGATAAGTTATTCTGAGTTAAAAACTTTAGTGGCTTCTAAAAGTTTAACTAAAGTTGAGATTGGACAGAGCTATATTAAAGCTACTGGAAATGATGGAAAAATATATACGACAAGAATTGTTCAAAGTGACACGAAACTTACAGAAGAGCTAGATAAACAGGCTATTGAATACTCCGGTTTTAGTGAATCAAACTGGTTTACTGAGATGTTTGGTTGGCTATTACCATTTTTATTTATCATCGGTATCTGGATGTTTTTTGCAGGTAGAATGCAAAAAAGTATGGGTGGCGGCATGTTGGGAATTGGAAGCTCTAAAAAAATGATTAACTCTGAAAAACCTAAAACTAAATTTGATGATGTGGCTGGTGTTGAAGAGGCAAAAGAAGAAGTTCAGGAGATAGTTGACTTTTTAAAATATCCTGCCCGTTATGTAGAGATTGGTGCAAAAATTCCAAAAGGAGTTCTTCTTGTCGGTGCTCCCGGAACTGGTAAAACACTTTTGGCAAAAGCAGTTGCCGGTGAAGCCGATGTGCCTTTTTTCTCTGTGAGCGGATCAAGTTTTATTGAGATGTTTGTTGGCGTTGGTGCCGCACGTGTTCGTGATTTGTTTGAACAGGCAAAAAAAGACGCTCCTAGTATCATCTTTATAGATGAGATAGACGCAATCGGTAAAAGTCGTGCTGCGGGCGGTATGATGGGCGGAAATGATGAGAGAGAGCAAACCTTAAATCAACTTCTAGCTGAGATGGATGGTTTTGGTACGGATACTCCTATTATTATTTTAGCGGCTACAAATAGACCTGAAGTACTTGACCAAGCACTTCTTCGTCCCGGTCGTTTTGACAGACAAGTTTTGGTAGATAAACCGGACTTCGAAGGTCGCGTAAAAATTTTAAAAGTTCATATGCGCGATGTTAAGATGGATGATGATGTAGAGATTGAAGAGATAGCAAGATTAACTGCCGGACTTGCGGGTGCAGATTTGGCAAATGTTATCAATGAAGCAGCACTTTTAGCGGGTAGAAAAAGTCAAAAGACCGTGACGCAAAAAGACCTTTTTGAATCAGTGGAGAGAGCAATCGCAGGACTTGCTAAGAAATCTCGTCGTATCAATCCTAAAGAGAAAAAAATTGTTGCCTACCATGAAAGCGGGCATGCGCTTATGGCTGAGACTACTATTGGAGCTAAAAAAGTATCTAAGGTTTCTATAGTTCCTCGTGGACTTGCTGCTCTTGGCTACACCCTTAATAAACCCGAAGAAAATAAATTTATGATGCAAATGCATGAGTTGTGGGCTGAAGTGGATGTATTGCTTGGCGGTCGTGCGGCAGAGCAGGTTTTTATCGGTGAAATTTCTACGGGTGCGGGAAATGATTTAGAACGCGCTACTGACATTATTAAATCTATGGTTCAGACTTATGGAATGAGTGATGTAGCTGGTTTGATGGTTTTAGAAAAAAGCAGACAATCTTTTATCGGTGGCAGTGCGCAAGCTACTCGTGAGTATAGTGATAAGATGGCAGAAAATATGGATGAGTTTATTAAGTCATCATTATCAGCACATTATGAAACTGTAGTTGTAAGACTTGAGGAGTATAAGGGGGCTATTGAAGATATGGTAGCATTGCTCTATAAAAAAGAAAATATTACCGGCGAAGAAGTTAGAGATATAATAATAAACTTCGAAAAAGAAAATGCTATTGAATCTAAAGTTACAGAGGTGACCGATTCAATAATAGAAGAGTTAAAAGAAGATGAAGCTATGGCAAAAAATTCTAAAGACAAACTAAAAAAAGAGAGTGAGAACAGTAATGAAAAATAATCTTTTTCCTATTGTAAAAGAGGGTTGGAAATATATTGGCTTTAGTCTCTTGGCATTTGTTCTGTTTTCAATTTTGGATATAGATTTATTACAAATAGTAGCATTCATTTTAATTTTATTTTTTATTACAGTTTTTAGAAATCCGGAGAGAGAGACTCCTATATTTCAAGAAAATAGTCTCCTCAGCCCGGTTGATGGCATTATTACCTCAATAGAAGAGTTAGATAACGAAGAGTATGCGTACAAAATAGAAATAGATGGTAGTTATTTAAATGTAGCCGTTTTAAGAGCACCGCTTACATCTTCAATTGAAAATATTGATCTTAAAAAAGGTGCTAGGCTCTCTTATTCAGATACTCTTTTTGAAAAACTAAACGAATATAGCGAAATTATTTTTAAAGACAAAAATGCAAACACTGTCAAAGTAATACATAGACTAAAACAGAGTTTTGATAATATTAGCATCAGCGCTTCTGTCTCTCAACATATACTCCAAGGCAGTAGATATGGAGTTATGGTGAATGGCGTTACCACTATTTGTCTTCCTCGAAATTTTCGATTAAACGTTAATCTTGGAAACGATCTTAAAGCTTGCGAAACTTTAATAGGCTATTTTTCAAAAAAATGAAATCCAAACCGGCTAACTTAGCTTATATTCTTCCCATCACTCTTTCTGGAATCAGTATAACTAGGTAAAAACTCTACTGTTTTGAATGTTGTTTCTCAAACAGCAGTTTATCCGTATCTATCTCAAAGTTAAAAAACTCAGAACTAAATCCATTGTTTCCAACTTTTGCTAATTGAATAATTCCGCCAAAATTATTTTTTACCTCCAAGTATAACAATCCTAAAGCATAACGGCTTTCTAAAAAGTTTGAATCTTTCATCTTTGATAGTTCAAGTAAAGCTATTGCATTTGCATGATGCCCGGCAGCAGTCGAAGCAACAGCCCCAAGGAAAAGTGTGTATGCATCTCTAACCTTTAAATCATCAATAAGTTGATTATAGAGCGTAAAGGACTCTTCGTAAGCTTTATCATAAAGTGACGCCAAAGCTAATGCGCTTGTTAGTTCATATATAGGCTCTTGTGTTGAATCTAAAACTTCTTTTAACTGCTCTCTTAAAAAGTAAAGTTGACCGGTTATAAGATTTTCTTGGATATACAAATATCTTGTAATGTTAGGACCAAAATATAAGTCATTAAAGTGAAATTTTTGTATTTTAAGATAGTTTAAAACTTCAGAGGCATATTCAAGAGGTTTTGAATTATAAAAATGAGCATCTATATACATGAGATGTGGCAAAATATCATTCGGAAGCAATATAGTTAGTTTTTGAGATGATTTTTGTGCAAAATCAAGTTTATTTAAGTTAATTGCAATGATTACATCTAAAGCTAAATATAATGGTCTTTGCTTGTAGTTGTTATCTAACCAATCAGAGAGGGCTAAAAGATTGTTTTCACTGTAATTAAGAAGTGTTTTATATAAATCTATCGTCTCACTATCCGCTTCATCCATTATGGAGTCTTTTACTAAAGAGTTGAGTTTAGTATTCTCTTTATTAATAAGCTGACCCGTCATTATTGCATATACACCGGACAAATAATTTTTTGCATCTAAGTTATATGATCTTATGAAGTGCTCATGAGCCTGAGTCATATTACCCATTTGTGCATAAGTGAGCGCCAGATTATAGTGAAGTATTGAGTGCTTTGGTTGTATCTCTACGAGTTTTTGCAGCTCACTGTTTGCCTCTCTAATTTTAAAAGATAGCGCTTTTTTAATAGCTTTGATAATGCCTTGATTTACACTTGAAGATGAGGCACTTTTTTTCAGATATTCTTCAGCTGTACTGATGTTGTCTATAAATATATTGGCATTACCTTTTCTAATATAACTAATAGTTTGTTCAGCGTTAAATATTTTATACGGAGAGAAGTAAAATATTTTTTGATAGTTTAAAAGCTTGCTATCTTTTATTGTCTTTCTATATTGGTTTTGAGCTTTTTTTGGATCAAATAGTGATTCTCTTAAGTTGACTTTTATAGGATAATATTTATAAACTTCATCTGGAAACATGTCTGTAATATTCTTTATCTCTTTACTCCCGTTTTCAACTTGACCTGATTTTAAATAGATAAGTCCAAGTGCCAATCTGGCTCTGATGGGGTTTGTATTTTTTTGTATTGCATCTTGCAGATGTTTTTTTGCTAAAGTTAAATCTCCGATATTTGCGTATAAAAGACCTATAGTTAAAGAATCTTTGCTATCAAAATTATTTTCCATTGACTCAATTGAATCATAATAATTTGCAAATAGTGCATTTATTTTAGCACTAAGGTGTTTTTGAATATCAGGATATTCATCAGAAGTTGGATGTTTTAGAGCACTCAGTGCTTCAAGATAATTATTTTTATAGTAGCTGATAAGTGAATAATAGTATGAATATAGCGGTGAATTTATTTCCCTGGGTAAGTAAGCATATGCTAAGTTTAGATAGTAATCAAAACTTTGTGTATCTTTTAAATGTAAAGAGCATACAGCAGCGTTTATTGCACTTACACATCTTTTTTCATTATTCAAAATTGCTTTTTTAAATGTTTGAAGAGCAACATCATGTTGCTCATTTTTTAGTTGAGCAACTCCAAGATTATATTCAGATATTGCTTCGCTGTATATGGCGATTTTTTCGTATAAAACGAGAGCCTCTTTTTTAGAACCGCTTGAGTATAGAAAATTAGCCTTTGCAATCATGTTTTCCATCTCGCTTGGCTCTATAACTTCAACAACCTTCTTTTCAAGTTGTTCATTGATGAAATCCATTGCTTGGGGTTGCTGTTTATCACTAGATTGCAATATAAGGAGTATAATGATAAAAATGATTAAGATACTAGCAACTCCAAGAGCACCAAAAATGATTATTTTTTTATTTTTATCTTCACTATTTTCAGTAGGTACTTCTTGATTAGTGCTTATATTTTCAAAGCTAGCGGCATCACTATCCTCGATGATGATTATATCTTCTTGTGGCTCAGCCATTGTCTACCTTATACGAATACTATGTTTACTCTCTTAATTTAAAGCAATAAAAGTACCAAAAAAAGTTATACTATTGTATCACATATTAAAGGGCTGTAGATGATTTCTTTAAAACAATTTTCTAATGGTTTTGAATATTTAGAAGTTATAAATAAAGTTGCAAAAGCGAAAATTGCTTTGCAGGGGGCACATATTTTTCAATACACAAAAATTGGGCAAAAACCTCTTCTTTGGCTAAGTGAAGTCTCTGAATTTAAAGTAGGTAGAGCAATTCGTGGCGGTGTTGCATTATGCTGGCCATGGTTTGGTATGAATAAGACAGACATAAATAAGCTACAGCATGGCTTTGTGAGAACTATGATTTGGCAATTGCTTGAGTCAAACGAGACTGATGATTGCACTGAGTTAACACTTATCCTGTCAAGCTCTAAAGAGACAATGAGACTTTGGCCTCATAAATTCGAACTACTGTATAAAATAAAAATCACAAATGAATTAACATTAGAACTTATAACAAAAAATTGTGATTTAGAGGCTTTTACTATTACTCAGGCTTTACACACATACTTTAATATTTCAAATATTTTAAAGGTGTATGTAAGTGGTTTAGAGAATAAACCATACTTCGATTCTTTGGAGCAAGAAAATTATTTGCAGAGCGGAAGCCTTCTTTTTAATAAAGAGGTAGATAGTATAATGCACCCAAAAATCAAGACCACTAAATCAAGTTTTTTAATTCCACCGACTTACGATACCTGTAGTAGCAGTTTTTCTCCTTTAGAGTTTAAATTATTATCCGCTTGATA
>MNYP01000136.1 GCA_001873135.1 Helicobacteraceae bacterium CG2_30_36_10 | reverse complement strand
CCGATAGGTGAAAATTTTAGGTGTGACTTTTTCGCTTTAAAGTACCTAATTATAGAGCAAGTTGGCTTGTTGTCTAATTTGGTATGGAATTATTGGGGGTAAAGTGAATAAATAACTCTTTTTTAGTCTTAGACCTAATATTTTTTGTGGTATTATAAGCCCAATAATAGTTACTAAGGTATTTGTATGGATTTAGGCACGGTAATTGGTATAGTCTTAGTTATAGCACTTCTTATGGGGTCTATGGCTATGGGGGTTGGTGTTGGTGCGTACATTGATATTCCATCTGTTTTAATTGTTGTTGGCGGTAGTATCGGTGCCTTGATGATATCTTTTAAACCCTCACAAATGAAAGCCTTTGTAAAAGTTTTTATGATAGCAGTAAAGCCGCCACAGCAGGACCTCGCAGAGCTTATCAAGAAGCTTGTAGACTTTGCAACAAAAGCCAGAAAAGACGGTATTTTGGCACTAGAGGGCGATGTCAACAATGAAGAAAATGAGTTCTTAAAAAAAGGACTCTCTATGGCAATTGACGGAAGTGAACCCGATACTATCAGAGAACTTTTAGAAATAGATATAGAACAGACTAGTACCCGTCATAAAATTCACGGTTCTATTTTTAGTAATTGGGCAGCCCTTGCAGGTGCTATGGGTATGGTTGGTACACTTATCGGTCTTGTTGCCATGCTTCTAAATATGGCTGATCCCTCAGCGATTGGTCCCTCCATGGCAGTTGCCTTGCTTACTACCATGTACGGTGCTATTATTGGTAATGTGTTTGGTACCCCAATAGCGATAATTTTAGGTATTAGAAATGATGAAGAGACCTTAGCCAAAGAGATGATTGTCTCAGGGATTATGTCTATACAATCAGGAGATGCTCCAAGAGTATTAGAAGCAAAACTTCTTGCCTTTATGGCTCCTAGTGAACGCGTGAGCCAGTTTGACTAATGGCTAAGCAAAAATGTCCCGAATGTGAAACATGTCTCCCTGGATGGCTAGCTGCTTTTGGAGATTTAATGTCTCTTCTTTTATGCTTTTTCGTGTTACTGCTATCTATGTCGAGTATGGATGCAAAAAAAATATCTGAAGCTATAGGATCTCTCTCTGGTGCAATGAGCGTACTAGAGGGTGGAATAAAAACTGAAGTCTCAAAACGAAGAATTCAGGAGTCAACCCCAGTTGAAAATAAAGATGAATCAACAGAGGCAGTAAATAAAATTTCACAAGCTGTTATAGATGCAAACGAGATGATAGAAAGCGGCAAAGGTCCTGCTATTTCATTAGAAGAGGCAGAGGAAGGGTTTGTTATACAACTTCCGGCTTCATTACTATTTAAATCCGCTAGCGCTACTATAGAAAATGAAGATGCACTTCTGTTTTTAAAACGAGTTGCACTCATTATAGAAGAACTCCCTAATTCACTAGAAGTTTCAGTAAAAGGTCATACCGATAATGAAGGCCCCGGTGCCAAAAGCATATATAAAGATAATTGGGAACTTTCCTCCGCCAGAGCAATATCAGTCTTGCAAGAACTTTTGCTTGATGGTGTAGACCCGACTAGAATCAGTGCTGCGGGTTATGCAGAGTATACGCCTCTTGCTACAAATGCAACGAAGGCCGGAAGAGAAAAAAATCGTAGAGTTGAACTCCATTTTTATGGTAGAAAATCAGAAAAAGAAGCAACAGTGCATAGTAGTATACTAGATAAGGCTCCAGCTAAATAATGATAAAACTATTTATTTTACTTGTTTCTTTGGCTTCTATTTTAGGGGCGCAAGCCGTGACTATTCCTACTATGAACTTTGCTCTTTCAGCTCCTGATACTCCAGAACAACTTGTAAGCTCATTAAATGTTTTAGTTGTACTTACCTTACTTTTTCTAGCGCCGAGTTTAGTACTGGTTATGACAACTTTTACTCGTTTTGTTATAGTTTTTGGTTTTTTAAGACAGGCACTTGGTACACAGCAGGTTCCGCCGACACAGCTTTTGGTAATGCTTGCTATGGTTTTAACATTCTTTGTAATGGAACCGGTGGGCACTAAGGCATATGAAACCGGTATTAAACCATACATAGAAAAGAAAATAGGCTATGAAGAGGCTTTTGATAAAACAGTGCTTCCTTTTAAAAATTTTATGATTAGAAATACAAGAGAAAAAGATTTAGCCCTCTTTTTTAGAATTAGAAAAATGCAAAACCCACAAACAGTTGCTGATGTTCCGCTTTCTGTGATTATTCCGGCATTTGTTATAAGCGAGCTTAAAACAGCTTTTGAGATAGGTTTTTTACTCTTCTTGCCATTTTTGGTTATAGATATGGTTGTTGCATCTATCTTAATGTCTATGGGTATGATGATGCTCCCTCCTGTAATGATTTCATTACCGTTTAAAATACTTATATTTGTACTTATAGATGGGTGGAACCTTATTATCGGTAATTTAATAGCCTCAATAAAATAAGGATTTGCTAAAGTGGACTGTAAATATTTTGGAGAGTGTGGTGCTTGTAGGGTTTATGAAAATGGATATGAATTTCAATTAAACCAAAAACTAGAATTAAATAAAGAGCGATTTTTGTCATTTTACAGTGATGAAATTTCAGTATTTAAATCACCAGAGTCACATTATCGTTCTCGCAGTGAGTTTAAAGTCTGGCACCCCAAGAGTACTTCCTCGCATCCGCTCACAGCGCATGAGGAAGAGGAGTTGCATTACGCGATGAATCATATAGATAAAAAAGGTGTGGTCTTGGTGGATGAGTGTCCTCAGGTCAACATTTATATTGCTCAGCTGATGCCAAAGTTATTACAAACTATTAGAGATGAAAAAATCGGCTTTAAACTTTTTGGAGCAGATTTTTTAAGTTCAAGTAGCGCAGAGATAGTAGTTTCTCTTTTGTATCATAGAAAGTTAGATGAAGCGTGGCAAGAAGTTGCCACTAAAATCTCAAAACAACTCGGTATCTATATTATTGGACGCAGCCGTAAACAAAAGCTTATAATCGGTCAAGATTTTGTAACAGAAAGTTTGAGCGTAAACAATAACACATATAAATTTAACCATATTGAAAACAGTTTTACCCAACCTAATTCAAGGGTAAATGAGCAGATGATGCTATGGGCGATAAAAAACTTTTCAAATCTTGATGGGGATTTACTCGAACTTTACTGTGGTGCAGGTAACTTTACAATACCCTTTGCAGATATATTTGACAAGGTCTTGGCAACAGAGATTTCTAAGTCCTCGATCAATGCGGCTAAAGACAATATGTGCTTAAACGGTGTCCAAAATATTGAATTTGTTCGAATGAGTGTTGAAGATTTTGTGGAAGCGCTGGATGGTATCAGAGAATTTACCAGAATGAAAGAGATAGATATAAACTCTTACAATATAAAAAGTGTCTTTGTTGATCCGCCAAGAAGCGGCATGGATGAAGCCTCATGCAAGTTTGTTTCAAGATACGAGAATATACTTTATATTTCATGTAATCCGGAGACTTTGCTGAGAGATTTAGAACTACTTACTAAAACTCATACTGTTGTAGATATGGCACTTTTTGACCAGTTCCCTTATACTAATCACGTAGAGATGGGAGCAAAACTTGTCAAAAATGTTTAATATAAAGTTCATATTTTTTACTTTGCTTTTTACTTCCCTTATTTGTGGGGATGATATGCAAAGATTAGAAAGTATTGTTAAAGATATAGCAGAGCTTAGGGCTGACTACGAAGAGTGTAAGTTTGAACTACAAACTAAAAATATGCAAAAAGAGATGGTATATGATGAAATAAAGGCAAATATTTCCACATGCCGAGAAGAAAATGAAAGAATGAAAGAAAAGCTAGAAAAACAAAAATTAATTTTAATAGCCAAAGACAAAGAGATTATTTCTTTGCAAAACAAGTTGAGAACATATAGAGAAAACCCGATTTTAACAGCTAAAGCATGTGAAGAAAAAAATGTTTTTCCACAACTTATGATGAAAGAGGGCTTATTGCAAGAAGATACATTTGAAGTTAAGTCATCAACGCTAAACTTAGATAATGAAGAGGTGATAATTTTTACAACCGGTACCTTTCGCGTAAAAGCTAATACAAACATTTACGATTCTCCAAATGGAAAAAAAATTGATGAGTGGGAGATAAATCGCTCTTTTACATCAACACAAAAAAAAGGAACTTGGATACAAATCACAGGTTATTTTATAGATAAAAAGTGGATAAAAGCGACAAAAAACATGTGGATAGAAGAGCAAGATACTCTTAAAAGGTAAGAGTTCTTTTAAAATGATACAATGACAGATAAATTTATAGAGAGATGGTGCTTTTGAAAAAGATTTTGATTATTAGTGATGGTGTTGTTGGTGAGCATTTTATTCAAAGAGCAATGGAAACTTATACAAGTGAAAATATATATTATGTGGTTCAAGTAAAAGAAAAAGAGTATGAGGATGTTAATCCTGCACGTTTTAAATTTTACCAATTTGATCCAACAAGTTTATATAAATTATCTAATTTATTAAAAATGGAATTTATACAAGTTTTTATAGCCATGGATGAGTTGATTGATGTTGAAAATACTATTAAAAATATAAGAACTATGAAAAAACAGCTTCGGGTCATAGTTTTAAATAGATGGAATATGGTAAATGAAGACCCAAATGTTGTCTTAATTAATTCAAACGAACTTTTAGCTTCGAGGCTTTTAGACTACTTACCAAATGTACCGGTGATCGCACAAAATGTGGGTATAGGCGAGGGCGAAATTATGGAAGTTTTAGTTCCCTTTGGAAGTTCTTTTGTTTACCGTCATATTGGTGTAATTGAGCAAAAAAATTGGCGAATTGTTGCTATTTATAGAAATAGAAAACTTATTATGCCCTCTCGCAGAAGAATGATTCAGCCCAATGATTTACTTGTTCTAGTTGGAGACCCGGCAGTGCTACGCTCCGTTTATCGTGCTATCAAGAGAGAACTTGGGCAGTTTCCTGAGCCTTTTGGATCAAATCTTTATCTTTATATAGACATGAACATAGTGAATCATTTAACGATTGAAGAGTTTGTGAGGCGTGCCGTATTTGCACATAAAAAATTTAAACATAACCTTATTATTAAAATTGTTAACCCTGGAAATATAGCTATAATCGAGCATATAAATGAGTTTAGAGATAATAATGTAATCATAGATATTGATTATAAGTGTAAGAATATAGAAAACAGTTTTCATAATGACATCAAACAGTATCATATTGGTCTTGTTATCGTCTCTAAAGAACTGTTTGCTAACTATGCAATGAGAACTATACTGTACGAATCTCACGTGCCGGTTCTTAAAATATCAGAGAAACCTTTTGCTTCTGTCAAAGATGCCGTACTGATTTTAAGCGATAATCGTGATTTAGAAAAAGTTTCTTCTACGATATTTGATATTTCCGAGCAAATGGGATTTAATATAGAGCTTCATAATTATATAAATGAACATCAAGATGAAAAAGAACAAGTCATTGAACATTATAATAATTTATCTACAATCTTCTCAAAGTCAATTAAAGTTATCAAAGAGAGTGATAATCCAATAAGAAGTTTAAAACAAAAAGATAATTTTATTCAAATTTTACCTTTTACACACAAGTTGACTAAAAAACGAATATATTCTACATTATCAACTGATAGTGAAATACTCTACTATAAACTTGATGATTATCATCAAATATTTATACCTGTTCAACTATAAATATTTGGGTTATTAGCGATTTATTAGTATTTTTTAAGTATTATATATTTAGGGCACCTCTAAAAACTCTAGCTTGCTTCAGAGGGAGTTAAAAAAGATGAGATGGTGTAAAATCTTTTTTGAGTCTTAGCCAAAGCTAAGGCGATAAAAAGTTTTATGGCATATCGCTTTTTTAAACCCTCCCGTAGGGCTTTACAAAGAAATCCACACTCTGCGTTACCCCTTTTCGCCTTAGCTATGGCTAGGGCTTC
>MNYP01000064.1 GCA_001873135.1 Helicobacteraceae bacterium CG2_30_36_10 | reverse complement strand
CAAACTTAATGTATTCCCCAACTCTGTAATATATTTTTGTATCTATTTTAGAACTATCTTTAAAACATAAATATATTTTGTTTAATAATTTAATAAAATGATTAGAATCTATAACTATTTCAGGAATTGTAGGGTCAAACTCTTTTGTAAAAATTATTTTTCTAGATATAGAATTGCTAGAGATACACAAATCAACAAGTGTATAGATATTAGTAAGTTCCCCGTTTGGCTTAGGACTGCGAATTTTAAAGGAGGGTGTTTGGTATAATTTAATACCTATTTCATCCTCGTTTTCGTAGCCAACAGTTAAGCCAAAAATCTTATATCTGCCGAATTCCAACTCTATAAAGGTTGTTTTGAATCCGAAAGTTACATTAGCATAAGTAGTCGCTAACTCAAATATTTCATTGTGAGTTACTCCGCCGAGTAAAAACTGCGCTTCCGTATTAAGAGAAATGATTTTTCCGTTTGAGCTGAAAAGTATGAAAGGGTTATAATCATACTCAAGCCACTGCGCCTCGAAAGTCATCTTCACTTTGCATTACTCTTCTATATAATTTTTAAGTTTACGACCGACTTTAGGGTGTTTGAGTTTTTTAATAGCACTTGATTCGATTTGACGAACTCTTTCACGAGTTACACTCAGCTCTTTTCCAATCTCTTCTAGTGTTCTATCGCTCTCATCATCCATAATTCCAAAACGAAGTTTTATAACTGCCTTCTCTCTTTCGTTTAACTGCTCTAAAACACTCTCTATTTGAACTCTTAAGTCATCTTTTAAGATTGCATCAGCAGGAGATACAGACGATTTATCTTCAATAAAGTCACCAAAGCGACCATCATCTTCGTTCCCAATAGGAGCTTCAAGAGAAATAGGTTCTTTTGTGATTTTTATTACATTTTTAACTTTTTCAACTGAGAGACCAACTTCTTGGGCAATTGTTTCAACATCCGGTTCTTTACCATGCTCTTGAAGATGTTTACGCATTATTTTATTGATACGGTTGATAGTTTCTATCATATGTATTGGAATACGAATAGTTCTTGCTTGATCCGCTATAGCACGAGATATAGCTTGGCGAATCCACCAAGTAGCATAGGTAGAAAACTTATAACCCTTCTTATACTCAAATTTATCAACAGCTTTCATAAGACCTATGTTCCCTTCTTGAATTAAATCAAGGAACGGTAATCCGCGGTTTGTATATCTTTTTGCGATTGAGACCACAAGTCTAAGGTTTGATTTAGCCATTTTTGTTTTAGAAATTTCAGAAATGTTTTTACCACGTTTAATTTGTTCTAAAATTGCAAAAAGTTTTTCTGGGTCCATATCAAAGCTGTTTTTAGATGCTTCTTTAGTTTGAACAAGTTTTTTTATTTCCATATATGTGCTAACCATAGTCGCTTCAGGAACCATGCCAGCTATATCTTCTTTGTTTAATTCACAAATCTTATTGATTAAAATTTTATGATTTGCTTTTAGAGTTGTGTTAAAGAGTGGAAGTTTATATTCAAGTCTTTTTAGCTCTTTATCATAACCATCATCACTTTTTAGCGCAGTTTCCATCGCCTTAACTAACTCGTTTATAAGTTTTGATGTAGGTCCTAAATCAAGAAGTTTTTCTTTTAGAACTGATTTTTTAAATGTTACACCTAAAAAATAATTTACTATATCTTCAGTTAATTCGCCATCAAAATTTTCTGATTCTTTATCTGCGATTTTAGTCCACTCTTTTTTTGCTTTTTCAAGTGCTTTAAAACTAAATGTTACTTTTTCAACTCTTGTTTTGTCTTTAGCTGTTAATGTTATCTCTTCTTCATCTTCATCATTATCGTTATCATCTGAATCTTCACTCTCTTCTTTTTCTTCTTCGAAACTTTTGAAAAGTTCTTTTACTCTTCTTTCTCTATTGATCAGAGGCTCTTTGTAATCTAAAATAAACTCTATAAGATATGGAACAGAACATATAGCATCAATGATGATACTTTCTCCATTTTCGATTTTTTTAGAAATTTCAATCTCTTCTTCTTTAGTTAAAAGAGGAATCTGCCCCATTTCACGTAAATACATACGCACAGGAGAGTCAGAACGAGACCACTCAAGTAGCTCATGTTCTTTTAAAATATCAAATTTATCAGTTTCATTGTTTTCAAGCATCTTTCTCTGAGCATTTTTTTTTGCTTCAGATTCTTTATCATTTAACCTTTGAGCATGTTCGGAAGATGTGTAGATACAAGCTTTATTCTTAACAATAAGTTTGTATATATTTTTTGCTTGTGCAGCTGTCGGCTGCTTATCAAATAGTGCGATGAGTGCTTCATAAGTAGAACAATCTTTTGATTTATTGTCGTTAAAGAATGATTCTATGGCTTTATTGAGGTCTTTTGCTGTCATATGAGGATATACTCCGAAGTATTTTAAGATTTTTTAAAGAGTGGATTATACCGAGATAATATTAAAACTAACTTGATTTGGTATGTATTTAATTTTGGAACAATGTTTGCTAATAGAGTTTTAACTTAGAATTAAATGAAGGGAAGTTATGCAGACAGGTTATTATAGTGCGGCCGCCGGTATGGTTACTCAGTTCAATCGTCTAGATACAATTTCAAATAATCTTGCAAACGTAAATACTGTTGGATTTAAAGAAGATAATCTAGTTGTTGGTGATTTTATGCGCATCTACAAAGAAGCCAGAGATGAACTCCCAAATGGAAATAATACAAAAGAGGGTGCAGAGTATATTAATAGAACTATGACTAGGTCTCCTCAAATTGTTGATGCTTACACTGACTTTTCTCTTGGAACTATGCAAAAAAGTGATAATAGTTTTGATTTTGCTCTCTCCAGAGAAGGACTTTTCTTCGCAGTTAAAACACCAGAAGGTGTTAGACTTACGAGAGATGGCACATTTACCACAAATGATGAAGGGACTCTTGTTACAAAGCAAGGCTATGAAGTTTTACCAAATGATTATTTCACAGCGGGTGGGAAGATAACTATTAATGGGGAAGATAGCATTGTTAATTCAGATAAAAATGGACAACTTTATACAAATATACCCAACTCTATAAAAATGGCTCAAAACTCAAAGCTTTTTATAGCCCAACCGGATAATCTTGCATACTTAAAAAAAGAGGGTGATAATCTTTATAGATATGATGACATCAACTCTCTTAAAAGTATGCAAGAGAGTGGTGCTGTTTTACAAGGTATGGTAGAAAAAAGCAATGTAAACCCTATTAAAATGATGACACAAATGATTGAAACAAATCGTTTAGTTGGAATGTATCAAAAAGCGATGGATACTCAAATGAATGATATGAACAGAGATGCAATTGAAAAACTTGCAAGTAAAGCTACTTAGAAAAGGATTTAAAAAATGATGCAATCACTATACACTGCCTCAACAGGAATGTTGGGTATGCAAACACAAATAGATGTAACTGCCAATAATATCGCCAACGTTAACACTATTGGATTTAAAAAGTCTCGTGCAGAATTTGCGGACTTGATGTACAATGTTCAAAAGTATGCCGGAACTTCTACAAGTGATGTTACAAAAAGCCCTACAGGTATAGAAGTAGGACTTGGTTCAAGACCAACGGCTATAAATAAAATCTTTTCAGAAGGTAGTCTAAAAGAGACTAATAATGAGTTAGATATTGCAATCACCGGTAAAGGTTTTTTTAAACTAGAGCTTCCAGATGGAACTGAGGTCTATTCACGAAACGGCGCCTTTAAAGTTGATGATAATGGAACTATGGTAAATAGTGATGGATATAAACTGATTCCAGAAGTTGTAATACCACCTGATGCTACCAATATTAGCATTGGCACAGATGGGACTATTACAGTTGTTCAGCCTGGACAAACTCAAGCTACGCAGATTGGTCAAGTAACTACAACAAACTTTATTAATCCAGCCGGACTTCATTCTATGGGAGATAACCTGTATATTGAAACAGACAGTTCAGGTCAGCCAGTTGAGGGAACTCCTGGTTTGGATGGACTTGGAGTTTTAAGACAAGGTTTTGTTGAGCTGAGCAATGTTGAGTTAGTTGTAGAGCTAACAGACCTTATCACAGGTCAAAGAGCATACGATTCAAACTCAAAAGTAATCACAATAAGTGATGAAATGCTACAAACAGTTAATAATCTCAAAAGATAATAACTTCTTAAAAACAGCTTGATATCAAATAGTATTAAGCTGCTTACATTTTTGCATTTATTATTTCAAACAGACTTTTTATAAAAATGCAACCTCATTTTAGATATAATCGCAAAATTAATTAGAAATTATACTTAGGATTTAACTATGCAAAAAGCAAATATAGATGGAAAAGTTTGGAGATTTGGGAAAGATATTGATACAGATTTAATCATAGCTGCACGTTATTTAAATACATCAGTTCCCGAAGAACTTGCAAAACATGTTATGGAAGATTCTGACCCGGAATTTGTGACTAAAATAAGTAAAGGTGATGTTATAATTGCCGGTGAAAACTTTGGTTGCGGAAGCTCTCGTGAACATGCTCCAATAGCGATTAAAGCTGCAGGTATTGCGGCTGTCATAGCTCCAACTTTTGCAAGAATTTTTTATAGAAATGCATTCAATATGGGACTTCCTATTTTTGAACTTAAAGAGAGTGCAGAGATAAAAGAGGGTGATGAAATCAGTATTGATATGAATGCCGGTACAATTACAAATAAAAGTACTTCTAAAACTTATACATTCACTCCAATTCCAGAATTTATGCAAGAACTCATCGATGCAGGCGGTTTGATGAACTTCGCACAAAACGAAATCAAAGGTAAATAATGAAATCATACAAAATAGCGCTGGTTAAGGGTGACGGAATTGGTCCGGAAATTATTGATGAAGCAGTTAAAGTTTTAGATGCAGTAGCATCATGTTGTAAATTAGATTTTTCATATACAGAAGCTTTAATGGGCGGATGTGCCTATGATATTACCGGAGACCCGCTTCCAGAGGAGACAATCACTGTTTCATTAAATAGTGATGCTGTACTTTTTGGAGCAATCGGTGGAACAAAATGGGATAATTTGCCTCGTGAAAAACGTCCAGAGAGTGGTCTTTTAAGATTTAGAAAAGAACTTGGAGTTTATGCCAACCTTCGTCCTGCTATTGTTTATGATGAACTTATAAATGCTTCTTCATTAAAACCTACTGTTATCAAGGGCGTTAACTTGATGGTCGTTCGCGAGCTTATTGGCGGTATTTATTTTGGTGAGCCTAAGGGTCGTACAGAGGACAAGGGCTGGAACACTATGGTTTATACTCGTGATGAGATTGTCCGCATTGCGCATCAAGCGTTTAAGATTGCAATGACAAGAAGTAAAAGAGTTTGCTCTATTGATAAAGCGAATGTTCTTGATGTTTCTCAGCTTTGGCGCGAAGTTGTAACTGAAGTTTCAAAAGGGTACCCAGAAGTTAAACTTTCTCATATGTATGTAGACAATGCCGCCATGCAACTAATCCGTGATCCTAAGCAATTTGATGTAATGCTTACAGGAAATATCTTTGGAGATATTTTAAGTGATGAAGCTTCTATGTTATGTGGTTCAATCGGTCTTTTACCATCAGCATCAATTGGCGACAAGATAGGTGTTTATGAGCCGATACATGGCTCTGCTCCAGATATTGCCGGTCAAGGTATTGCTAATCCTATTGCCACTATTTCATCAGCGTCAATGATGCTTAGATATGCATTTGGAGAGATTGCCGCTGCAAATAGAATAGACGCAGCTATAAAAAGAGCACTTAGTGAGGGTTACAGAACTCAAGACTTGGCACAGTTTGATGCCAAAGAAGTTTGTTCAACTAGTGAAATGGGCTCAATAATAGCGAACTATATCCAAAGATAGATATGCAAACTTTAACATTAGCAAACATATATGAACTTCAAGGGCTTAAAGAAGAAGCACTTGATATTTATACAAAGATTTTAATCAAAGATCCTTCAAAT
>MNYP01000140.1 GCA_001873135.1 Helicobacteraceae bacterium CG2_30_36_10 | reverse complement strand
TTGCTTTTAATAATTAATTTTTTTGCAAACAAAAGGTACATAATGGAACAAGTAAAACTTACAGAGTATAGTCATGGGGCAGGGTGTGGGTGCAAGATTTCACCTATGTTGCTTGATGAAATATTAGAAACTTCTAGAGAAAATATTGAGTATCCACAGCTTTTAGTCGGTAATGCAAACAAAGATGATGCGGCGGCGTATGACCTTGGCAACGGCAGTTCGGTTCTCTCTACTACAGATTTTTTTATGCCTATTGTTGATGATGCTTTTACCTTTGGTCAAATCGCAGCGACGAATGCTTTGAGCGATATTTATGCCATGGGAGGCAAGCCTTTGATGGCTATTTCCATTTTTGGCTGGCCTATTGATAAACTCTCAGCTGATGTGGCTAGAGAAGTTATAGACGGCGGACGCTCTATTTGTGATGAGGCTGGAATTCCTCTTGCGGGTGGGCATTCTATTGATTCTCCTGAACCTATATTTGGGCTTGCTGTTACTGGTATAGTTGAAAATAAAAACTTGATGCAAAACTCAAATGCACAGGAAGATTGTCTGATTTTTATCACGAAACCTTTGGGTATCGGTATTTTATCGACCGCGCAAAAGCAAAAAAAGATAGAAGATGGACATATCGAACCTGCCATAAAAGCTATGACAACTCTCAACAAAATCGGTGCAGAGTTTGCACTGCTTGAGGGCGTTGTAGCAATGACGGATGTGACTGGTTTCGGTCTTCTTGGGCATTTGGTTGAGATTTGTGAAGCGAGTAATTTGAGTGCAAATATTTGGTTTGACAAAGTTCCACTTTTGCCAAATGTTGAAAAGTACAGAGAACTTGGGTGCATTCCCGGCGGTGCGCGTAAAAACTTTATGAGTTATGGCTCTAAAATAAGCGAGATGACTCAGCAGCAAAGAGAGATTTTATGTGACGCACAAACTTCAGGCGGTCTTCTTGTGATTGTAAAAAAAGAGGCTACAAAAGAATTTTTAGAGTTATCACAAAACTCAGGTCTGCACCTTGAAGCAATCGGTGAAACGATTGCAAAAGTAGAGTATTCGGTGGTTGTTGCATAAATGTCAAACCTTACACAAAGTAGTGATTTCAAGTCAATAGTTTTAAATAGTACGCCGCTTATAGATGTTCGTGCGCCCATAGAATTTAACAAGGGTGCATTTCCACATGCCGTAAATTTACCGCTTATAAATGATGAAGAGAGACATCTCATCGGGATAAAGTACAAAGAAGAGGGCAATGCAGAGGCAGTAAAACTTGGGCTAAAACTTGTGAGTGGTGATGTAAAAAAAGAGCGTGTTGGGGCATGGTCTGATTTTATCCGCTCAAATCCACAAAGCAAGCTGTACTGCTTTAGAGGCGGTCAACGCTCTAAAATATCTCAAGAGTGGATCAGCGAGGCTGAGAAAGAAATAGTGCGACTCAAAGGCGGTTACAAGGCTTTTAGAAACTATTTAATGCAAGAGATTGAAGATTCGTCGAGCCGTTTTAAACCTCTGATTTTAGGCGGGCGCACAGGTAGCGGCAAGACTATACTTCTGAAAAGAGTAGAAAATTCTATAGATCTAGAAGCACTTGCTAACCATAGAGGCTCCTCTTTTGGCAGAAAAATAACTCCTCAGCCTACGCAGATAAATTTTGAGAACACTTTAGCCTACGATTTGATTCAAAAGTTAGACAAAGGTTTTGAGCATTTACTCTTCGAAGATGAGGGAAAGCGTGTGGGAAGCATTTCTATACCTAAAACCTTTGCCGATTATCTCTCACAAGCTCCGCTGATTGTCCTTGAGACGCCCGATGAAGAGCGCATACAGATTACTTTTAATGAGTATATTCTAAGCGAGCAAGAGAGTTATAAAAAGATGTTTGAGAGTGAAGGTCTTGGCATGTACAAACGAGATATAGAAAATGCAATGTTAAGAATAAGTAAAAGAATGGGAAGCGAGAGATACAAAATAGTTTGCGTTCTATTTGAAAATGCTTTCAACGAGCAGACAAAAAGCGGAGATTTAGAACTTTACAAAGAGTGGATAGCCTACCTTTTAAAAGAGTATTATGACCCGATGTATGATTACCAGATTCAAAAACAAGCTTCAAGAGTGGTTTTTAGAGGCTCTCATGATGAGATTATAAATTACTTGCACAGTTCTGGAGGTACGACTGAAGTCGTACTTCCGTAGAGAGAAAAAACTATGATTTACAAATCACAACAAGGCGATTTAGACCTCTCAAAAATTACACGATTATACCCAGCAGTCATCGTAGATATGCACGGTGAGGTGGCTGAGATGAGTTTAGAGTGGGCTGAGCTTTACGGCGAGAAGGTAAAACTAGTTTCTTACATATTGGTTTTTGATTTTGCCCCCTTGCATGAAGATGTAAAAGAGAGAGTGACCCTTTCACATAAGACAAAAGAGGAACTTATAGCGACTATGACGGAGGTAGCACAATTATTTCAAGACTGATTTCAAACGACACAAGAAAAGTCTTCTCTTTAGCTATTCCTGCAGCACTGAAACACCTCGTAGATATTCTTCAAATTCTTATAGATATGATAATGGTCGGAATGGTGAGCGTCTATGCCCTTGCCGCGGTTGGTCTGAGCATGCAGTTTATGATGATTATAAACGTTCTGATGACGCTTTATGTAGTTGGCGGTAATGCGCTTATCTCCCGTTTTATCGGTCAAAGACGTAAACGCAGAGCCTCCGCACTTCTTTTTTCATTAGGAATTTTTGCCATTATACTCTCTATATTTGTGACTATCGGCGGATATTTCGGCAGTGAGTTAATGTACGGCATGATGGGAACAGGACCGGAAGTTGTTCATGAGGGAACACTTTATTTTCAAATACTCTCATGTGGAATTGTCGTAATCTTTATAGACACGCTCCTTTACAATGCACTCTCAGCGGCAGGAGACACAAAAAGTTCTTTATATATCAAACTATTTTCAGCCGCACTCAACGCTTTTTTAAACTATGTTTTAATCTTCGGTCATTACGGTTTTGAAGCTATGGGTATCGAGGGTGCGGCGTATGCAACTGTTATAGCGTATGCTTTTAATGTTGTGGCATATCTGCTGCTTCTAAAGCTTCCACATGCCAAGCTTAATTTTCTTCCTATTATCCGCACGAAAGATTTAATCAGAGCTTGGCATATTGGCTGGAGTGCAGCGGCTGATAGAGGGATTTCTAGTATATCTTTTTTGTTTTTTGTCTCCATCATAGCCGCCTACGGAACAGCGGAGTTAGCAGGGTACCAAGTAGGTCTTAGAATCGAGGGCATAGCTTTTATGCCGGGCTTTGGTTTTGCCATTGCAGCGATGGCGTTGGTTGGTCAAAATTTGGGTGCAAAAAATAAAGAAAAAGCTTATGCTATGGGTATTATAAGCGGACGGGTGGCATATGTATTTATGGGAAGTGTCGGTGTTTTTCTTATATTTTTTCCAGAATATTTAGCAGGTTTTTTCACACACGACGAAGCGACTATAACCGTCGTCTCGCAGTACCTCATACTTGTTGGCTTGGCTCAAATTCCGCTAGCCATTGTCTTTGTATACTCAGCTGCCCTAAGAGGTGCCGGCGCAACAAAGATTACTCTTTTAGTCAACGTGATTTCACTTTGGCTTTTAAGAGTTTTACCCTCCTATGTTGCCTATAAAATGGGCTTTGGTATTATAAGTATTTTCATTATTATGAACATAGAAACGCTCATAAAAGGTGTGTTGTTTTGGTATATTTACCAAAGAAAAACTTGGTTGGATATGAAGGTTTAATTATCATTGCGATAAAATAACACTTTTTTACGCTACTTTTAAAAGACAGGAACTTATATATGACTATATTGATAGTTGAAGATGATAAAGAAATAGCGATGATCCTACAAAAAATTCTTAAGTCTCAAAGATACGATTCAGAGATTGCAAACGGTTATATACAGGCAAAAGAGAGTATTTTAAATAAGATCTATTCCCTTATACTTTTAGACTGGAATCTAGGTGATGGTGACGGCTTGGAACTCTTAAAAGAGATGAGGGCTATAGAGATTAAAACGCCTATTTTAATGCTTACAAGTGAAAATGATGTCAATGATATAGGAAGTGTACTTGATGCCGGGGCGGATGATTATTTATGTAAACCATATTCAAATGTTGAGTTGTTTGCCAGAATTCGGGCGATTTTAAGAAGAGAAACCAGCAATAAAGTATCTGTTATAAAATACGGCAGACTTACCCTTGATACCCTTTGTAGAGAGATTAGACTTGATGATACCCTGATTAATTTGACCTCTTCTGAGTTTGACCTGCTTGAACTTTTTATGCAAAATCAAAACATCGTATTAACAAGATATCAACTCAGCGAGCATATCACCAAAGATTACTCCTCTTTAAAAACGAGTAATATAGTGGATGTCCATATAAAAAACCTTCGCAAAAAACTTAACGATTATGATGTTTTAAAAGCTGTCCGCGGCATTGGTTATACTTTGAAAAAATAATCTCTCAATTACTCAAAGAGTATTGAGATGTTTGATAAACTCAGCAGCCGGTTTGTAGCCGATAAGCTTTTTGGATTTTAAACTCTTTCCGTTTTCATCAAAGAAAATCATTGCAGGTGGTCCAAATACTCCAAATTTCTTCGATAACTCTTTTTCCTCTTTTGTATTTGCCGTCACATCTGCCTGAATCAATAGATAATCGCCTAAGATTTTTTTTACCCCGTCATCTGAAAAAGTGTTGTGCTCGAGCTCTTTACAAGAAGTACACCAATCAGCATAGAAATCTAACATCACTTTTTTCCCATTACTGTTTTTTATAAGAGAATCCAACTCATCGAGAGAGTGAATCTTCACAAATGCATTTTCATTGACAGCTTCCTTACCTTTCACAACGACTTTGTTCGATGTGAAATTTTCATACGGGTTGAGAGGGTTCGTTGCTCCGCTTAAAACACCTACAAGTAATGAACCGCCGACAATGAAGATAAATACGCCTAAACCTTTTTTAAGGGCATTCCAAGTTCTTTTTTCGTCTTTAAGAGCTTCAAATACGCCGAGATACACAGATGAAATAATAAATAAAAGTGCCCACAGAAGCATACTGAGTGTCTCTGGTATGATGCGCGATAACATCCATATCGCGATAGCAAGCATAATCACACCAAAAACTTTTGAAACACTGCTCATCCAGCCGCCAGGTCTTGGCATAAATTTACCGGCACCAATTCCTATAAGAAGTAGGGGTGCGCCCATTCCTAAACTCATCACAAAAAGAGCAACTCCGCCTAGAAGTGCGTCTCCAGTTTGTCCGATATACATTAGCGCACCGGCAAGAGGCGGAGCGACACATGGACCAACAATTAAGGCTGATAAAAATCCCATAATTGCAACACCTACAAAACCACCTTTGTTCCCGGCGTGATTAGAAGTATTGGATAGTCTGCTTTGAATTGAAGAGGGAAGACCAATCTCAAAAAATCCAAACATCGATAAAGCAAGTGCTACAAATACAGAGGCGAAGAGAGATAAAACGATTGGATTTTGCATTGCTGCTTGAATATTACTGCCAAATAATCCTGCTAAAATACCGGCCATAGTATAGGCTATACTCATTGAGAGTACATAAATAAGGGAGAGGATAAATCCTTTTTTAGCATTCATTCCTTCACCCTGAGAAACAATGATGGATGAGAGAATCGGAATCATAGGAAATACACATGGAGTCATTGCCAAGAGCAACCCGAATCCAAAAAAAGTGAGTAAAATCAGTGAAATATTGCCGCTTTTAAACGTATCTGTAATCGTGTCTGTTTCAGATGCAGAGGTTGTTTTTTGTGCAGAGTCTATTTTGGATGCAAATGAGAGTTTTGACGAATCTATTGGAAGGGTAAACTCTTTTTGGAGAGGCTCATAACACAAACCTTTCTCTGAACATCCCTGATATTCAACCTTTGCTATTATTGTATCAACATTTTTATTTTTTACTAATATAGCATCGATTGTTACTGATTTTGTAAAAA
>MNYP01000081.1 GCA_001873135.1 Helicobacteraceae bacterium CG2_30_36_10 | reverse complement strand
AGCAAGAATTACCAAATCGTAAAATCAAAAAATGATTCAAAAATTATTTTGCACAGTTTTATTCACCCTGCTCTGCACAAAGCCAAACCGATTTTTGTAGACTTTAGCAAAAATATTTTAATGATTACAGGTGTAAATGCCGGTGGTAAAACTATGTTGCTCAAATCTATTTTAGCGGCAACATTTATGGCAAAGTACATTATTCCCATGAGTCTCAACGAAAATAAATCTCACATAGGCTCTTTTAAAAGTGTTCTTGCCATTATAGATGACCCGCAAAATGTAAAAAATGACATCTCCACTTTTGCCGGTCGTATGCAGCAATTTACAAAGATATTTGAGCATAAATCAGCTCTTGTCGGAGTCGATGAGATAGAACTCGGAACTGACAGCGACGAAGCGGCGGCTCTGTTTAAAGTTATTCTCGATGAGCTCGTTTCACGAGGACAAAAAATAGTTGTCACAACCCACCACAAACGTCTTGCCGCACTTATGGCTGACCGTGAGGATGTCGAACTTATGGCGGCTATTTACGATGAAGCAGCGCGTATACCTACTTATGAATTTATGCAGGGAATTATCGGCAAGAGTTACGCCTTTGAAACAGCAAGTCGTTACGGTATTTCAAATAAAATTGTAAATGAAGCAAAAAATGTTTACGGTGACAACTCTGAGCGATTAAACCTGCTTATAGAGAGAGGTTCTCAGCTAGAGCGTGAGCTGCGACAAAAACACATAAAAGTTGATGAAAAACTTGAAGATTTAGCGAAAAAAGAACATATGCTTAAAGAAGAACGTGAGAAAATATTTGCCGAGCTTAACGAGCAAAAAGATGCCCTAAAAAGAAGTTACGAACTTGCCATCAACGAAGCAAAACTTGCCGCACGCGCAGGTGACACAACAGCTATCCACAGAGCAATGAACAGAGCAAATCAACAGCTTCCAAAAGAAGAAACAAAAGAGCAAAACACTCAGCATGTGGAATTTAAAGTCGGAGACTCTGTTAAATACCACAGCAAAAAGGGAGTTATCATCTCTTTAACAGATAAAAAAGATGCCCTTATAGAGGTGGAGGGAATGCGGCTTCGAGTGGCTACTAGCCATTTAAAACATACCCAAATCATAAAACAAAAACCAAGAACAGACTTTAAAGTAAACGTAGAAAAAAGAGCCGGACTCAAATGTGACTTGCACGGTTTGAGAGCCGACGAAGCTGAAGAAGTTTTAGATAAGTTTCTCTCAGATGCCCTTTTAAACGGCTGGGATGAAGTCATTATTTACCATGGCATAGGAACCGGAAAATTATCTTATGCGGTTAAAAACTTTCTTATAGCCCATCCAAGAGTCAAAAAATTTGAAGATGCACCCCAACATATGGGCGGATTTGGAGCTAAGATTGTTACACTCTAGCATACATTTTTAATGGAAATTATATTTGAAAATTCCGACTTTGTAATTTTTAACAAACCGGTAGCTCTTAACTTCCATAGCGAAGATAATGAGGCTGGTTTTGTTGTGTTGGCAACAAAGCAGTTAAATCTTCCTCAACTTTATAGTGTTCATCGTCTGGACAAAATGACCTCGGGTTTACTAATTTTGGCAAAATCGAGCGAGATAGCAAATGAGCTTACTCAACTGTTTCAAAATAGAGAGATACAAAAATTTTATCTGGCTCTGAGTCTGAGAAAACCAAAAAAGAAACAGGGTTGGGTAAAGGCAGATATGGCAAGTTCTCGAAGAGGCTCGTATATGCTTACAAAAACAAATGAAAATCCCGCTATAACGCAGTTTATAAGCGCTTCGCTCAGAGTTGGCGAGCGTTTCTTTTTAGTAAAACCACACACCGGCAAAACCCACCAAATACGCGTCGCGCTTAAAAGTATAGGTTCGCCCATAGCAGGCGATGTCCGCTATGCAAATGCAGATGAGGCAAAAAAAGAAGGCAGAGGTTATTTACATGCCTATGCTTTACGTTTTATGATGAAGGGTGAAGAGTTTAGTTTTGTCTGTCCGCCGCTTAATGGGGAGAGATTTTTGTCGCAAGAAGCACAACTTCAGCTAAAAAACTGGGCTAAGCCTTGGGAGCTTTTCAGATGAAAAATAAAAAAGTAGCAATTATCGGAGCTGGTGCATCTGGGCTTTTATGCGCCATTGTGTGTGCAAAAAAATCTTTGCATGTGGAAATTTTTGAGCAAAACACAAAGCCTGCCAAAAAGATTTTAGTTTCCGGCAACGGCAGATGCAATATTACAAATATTTCCACATGCCAAGAGGATTACTTTAGCGACAACCCTTCTTTTGTAAAAAATGCCTTAGAAAACTTCTCATTTAACGAGTTTGAAAAATTTACTTCCAGTATTGGTTTGGTGCTTGAGGTTAAAGATGAGGGAAAAGTTTATCCGCTGAGTAATGAAGCCAAAACAGTTGCCACACTTTTAGAAAACTATGCAAAAAACTTAGGTGTCATTTTTCATACCGATAGTAAAATAAGAGATATTAAAAAACTGCTCCAAGAGTACGACGCTGTAGTTGTGGCAACGGGAAGCGAGGCCGCCTCACATTTGGGTGGAAACAGCGACGGACAAGAGTTCGCAAAGGAGTTTGGACATACCATCATTCCCACCTACCCCTCTTTGGTTCAACTCCATTTAAATTCAAATGCACATGCCAAGATGAGCGGAGCAAAAGTTGATGGAGAGGTAACTCTTCTTATAAATAACAAAGTAAGTTCCCTCAACCAAGGGGATATTTTATTTACAGATTATGGGGTTTCAGGTTTTGCTATTTTAGATATTTCACAACCTGCCTCTGAATCTTTAATGAACGTTCAAAGCGTTGACATAGTTGTAAATTTACTTCCAAAATATACGGCGCAAAAACTCTCAGCGCATCTTATAAAAATGTCGCAACTCAATCCACATGCCAGCATCTTAGATATTTTACATGCTCTTTTACCTCTTAAAATCGCTAGAACAATCATAGATGAGTTAACACTTCCACATGCCGCGCTTTGTTCTGAGATAAACACGAAACTCTCTAAAAAAATAGCCAACCAGATACTCAACTGGAAATTTGAAGTAAACGAAACTCACGGTTTTCGCCATGCCGAGGTAAGCGGCGGAGGAGTTAATACAAGTGAGGTAAATGAAAAAACTATGGAATCATTAAAGAAAAAAAATCTTTATTTCTGCGGAGAGGTTTTAGATGTTTTAGGTCGCCGTGGCGGTTACAATTTCGCATGGGCGTGGGCAAGCGGGTATGCGGCTGCAAAGGCTATAACTAAATCTTAAAGTAAATAGCGATAAACTACCACCCAATTCTCGAAAAAAAGTTTTTCGTAGCTTTAGGGGGTTGTAGGGACGGCAGTCCCTGCCACTAAAACGGACGCGTTCGTTTTAGTGTATATAATAACAAAGGATTTCCACATGCCGACATCTCTCATAGTCTTAATAGTTATTGCAGTTATTTTAGTTCTTATGTACAACTCTCTTGTTTCAAAGAAAAATCAGGTAGAAAACATTTTTGCGAGCGTTGATACGGTTCTTAAAAAGCGTTATGACCTCATCCCTAACCTAGTTGCTTCTGTTGGCAAATATATGGAGCATGAGAAATCTCTGCTTGAAAAAGTTACAAAACTTCGTTCTGAAGCAAATAAACCCCATATTTCAGATGAGCAAAAAATCAAACTCGGTGCACAGGTGAGTTCTGCTCTTGGTTCCATTATGATTGCAGTTGAGAATTATCCTGATTTAAAAGCAAATGAAAATGTTATGCATCTTCAATATTCACTGAACGAAATAGAAGAGCAAATTTCAGCCGCTAGACGGGCTTATAACCAAGCTGTCACAGACTACAACAACGCTATAGAGATGATTCCTACAAACTTTATGGCAAGAGCAATAAACTACTCCAAAAAAGCGGTATTTGCGATTGTAGAGTCTGAGAGAAAAAATGTAAACGTAAAAGAGCTTTTTAACTAACCGATGAAAAACGTCAGTGAATTAACAGACTTTTATTATAAAAATCTGTTTCCTACCTTAGAAGAGTTAGAGATTCAGAGAAAAAATTTAAGATATAGAATCATAATTGTTGGAATTATCTATACTTTTATTTTTATGCTTATTCTTAGTGGCATACCAACAGCAAGTCAAGGTTCCGGTGATTTTTTTGCTTTTGCACTCTTTGCTTATATTGGACTTGGCGGAGTACTTTATAAGTTTTTAACCAAAGATTATACTGATGAATTTAAAATTAAAGTCATAAAACCACTCATAAGTGCCATCGATGAAAAGCTAAACTATTCAAGTTCGATGCATGTGCCACAAAAAACTTTTGAGCGTTCAGAACTTTTTACTGCAACAGTTGATAGACTCAGTGGCAATGATCATGTCAAAGGTTACATTGATGGCACAAAACTAGAATTTTCAGACTTGCATGCCCAGAAAAGACATAGGAACTCTAAAGGCAAAGAGAGTTGGAGTACCATTTTTAAGGGACTTTTTATAGTAGCGGAGTTTAACAAAAACTTTATTGGCAAAACAGTTGTTCTTCCCGACACAGCTCAAAGTACCTTTGGCGATTTAATAGGCGGTTGGCTGCAGTCCAAAAATATGGGCAGAAACGAACTCGTAAAAATGGATGACAACGAATTTGAAAAAGAGTTTGTCGTCTACTCTACCAACCAAATAGAAGCAAGATATATACTCTCGCACTCGCTTATGCAAAGACTTCTTACATTTGCGAAAAAGTCCAAACATCCGGTTTATATCTCCTTTATCGGCGACTCAATCCACATGGCAATCTACTATGACAAAGACCTTTTTGAGCCGTCTATATTTCATTCACTTTTAAAGTATAAAATAGCTATGGAGTATGTGAGTACTCTTCATTTGGCTATTGGCATAGTAGATGAGTTAAAACTAAATCAAAAAATATGGAGCAAAAGATGAGAAACGAAACAGATATATTAGCTCTGAGTGTAAAAGATTTTTTTACCGCTACCATGCTTAAATACTCTATTTTCCCCTTTATAATTACCATAATTGTTATGTATATTGTTTTTTTCACCGTCGCCGGTATGGGACTGGAACAATTTGGAAGTATGAATATAGAGTCATCTCAAACGACTATACAAAACGGTGTCCCTCACACAGAGACGGTTAAAACACAGCTTGAGGGCAACGCTATCATGCAGTACTTCATGAGTTTTGCCCTCACTTCATGGATACTGAGCTTTTTCGTCTATGCAATCGGCGGTTTTTTCGTTTTGTATGTTTCTATTTTTGCAGCCGTTTTGGTCATTGGGTTTCTCACACCTATGGTACTTAAAGAACTACAATTTAGGCACTACCAAGATATAGAGATGACAGGGCATTCAAACATATTAGAGGGAATATTTTTAGTGCTTAAATGGTCAGTTATAATGCTCCTTTTATTTTTTATACTGATTCCCCTCTATTTTATACCTCTCGTTAATATAGTTGCACTAAACTTTCCTTTATACTACTTCTTTCATAAGATGATGACTTATGACATTTCATCAAATATCTGTACAAAAGAAGAGGACAAACAGATACGATTTTTCAGTGCAAACAAGATTAGATTTAAAACATTAGCACTATACCTTGTATCGCTAATACCGTTTGCCATATTTTTTGGGGCTATTTTTTATGTTATTTATCTGGGACATACCTATTTTATTGAGGTTAGAAAACTAAGAGCAAATTAAAATTATTTTCAAGGGGCATAGTATGATAGAGATAAACAAAGATTTTTTGCAAACCGGCATGTCGCAAAAAGTTATAACTGAGATTCTTGTAGAAAAACTTACACCTATGTTAGATGAGTGTGCATATAATGTAAAAAGGTATAATGTACCCATGTCATTAGTTTTATTCTATGCAAATAGTGGTATTTCAGAGCTTATAACAGAACATAAAAGATTGACAGATATAGAAAATAGTGTACAAATAGATGGCTCTTATTTTACTTTTGTATTTTTACCTTTTACAGACGTACAAGACAGTTTTTCATTCATAAACCATGTTGAGTATCACGTATCAACAAAGAGTAAAATTTTAAGCGCAACATCTGCCATATGTGCTGAAACAACGAACTACTATAATTTCATAAATTCTTATTTAACTGATATATCTGCACAAAATGAAGGAGAAGTTTTAACATCCCCTTGAAAGCAAAGCGGTGTTTTTAAAACTTGCAATGATCAAACCCTACTCCGTATCCTTATCAGCATCTTTCATAACTAAGCCTCTGTAAACTTCATCTTTTGGAACAAGTCCGGCTTCATAAAGAAACTGAGATGCAACAAAGTTGGCTTTTTTTATCTTGTCATATTTGGCATAACTGAGGTATAAAATGTCTTTTGCCCGAGTGACGGCGACATAAAAAAGGCGTCTCTCTTCATCGAGTGAGCCGCCTCTTTGCATTAGTTTTCTGTTTGGAAATCGTCCGTCCATCAAGTCAACCACATAAATCTCTTTGTACTCCAAACCTTTTGAGGCATGAACACTCAGCAGGTTTACACCCTCGCCTTGGGTTAAGTCAGATGAGCCCAAAATCATGGCATTTAAAAACCGTTCGTGTTCTGAGTATGGCTTAGACAACTCCTCTAAAAGCAGCATTTTTCTCGCAATTCTCGTGAGGGATTCCTCTTTTTGTTTCTCGTCAATACTCCCATCTTTAAGGGTTGCTCTTTTTGTTGATAAAATATCGGAGATATGTTTATATAAAGATGATGCGGCTATTTTTTTTACTATGGTTTTTGGCTGTTTTATACCCTTTAAATCACGGTATAACAAGTAAAAATCATGTAAAAAAGTTGCTCCGTCTTTTGTGAGTTTGGGGTGTTTTAATATTGGATTTTTCATAAATTTACTCTCAAAGCCCAACTTCGCAAACTTGCCAACAGCCCCCAGCTCTAAAAACTCATCAAACAAACCCAACTGATGCGAAACCTTTCTTTTTTCAAAGGGATTATTCATAGATTCATCAGGAGCATACAGCCCGTAAAAAATCGAGCCGTGCCCTAGGGATTTCAGTGCAATGTACATCTCTTTTGCCATGGCACTTCCTATGCCTTTTGCAAACTCAAAAAGGTGAATAAACGCCATCATATCAGCCTCATTCACAAGTAAAGTGTACAAATCCAGCACGGCTTTAACCTCCCTAGAATCAAAAAAGCTGGTTCCGCCTTTTCTTTTACATGGAATATCAAGCTCACGAAGTCCTACTTCTATGCCGTCAGCCGAAGAGTTATTTCTAAAAATAACAGCTATCTCTTCTCTTGGCGTTTGCGAGTCTCTGATTTGCGCCGCCATAGCATGGTACTGGTCAAACAGCTCATCATAGGTTAAAAGTCTAGGCGCTTGAGCCTCATACGTTCTTGTAACTTCGAGCTTTTTTGGATAAATTCTCTCATTATGTTCTATTACTTTTGTTGCAAGGGAGAGTATTGGCATGGTTGAGCGGTAGTTTTTTGTGAGAGTGTGAACTTTGGCATGTGGAAATTTAGTTGAGAATGAACCGATTATGGAAATATCTGCACCGTTAAAAGCGTAAATACTTTGGTCGTAATCTCCAACACAAAAGAGTGAAGGCGGCTTTATAGCATCTATGAGCGTACCTTGAAGTGCATTTGTATCTTGGTACTCATCTACCAAAACTTCTTTATAACCTAAATCTTTTGATTTGCATATATCTCTGAAGTTTATGAGTAAATCGTTAAAGTTTACAAAGCCATACTCTTTTTTTAAAGCTTCAAATTCGTCAACAACATCTGCATAAATCATCGCAAATGGGTCATGCTCAGGATATTTTTCTTTTATCCAACTCTCAAAATCACGTTCAAGTTCCGTATTTTGGTAAAAAGAGTAAACATCATAAAGATAGTTACCGCCATAGGGAGTAATTTCGGCGCCTATTTGCATAAAGGAACGTTTTTCAAACACAGACCTAAAGAGTGTTTTGAGCTCACGCTGTTGTTTTAAAACTACTTTTTGATCTTGCTTTTTTAGCCATCGGTAACTGACCGCATGGAAGGTTCCGGCATCTATTTTAGCCGCTATATCTTTACCAAAATACTCCGCCACCCTTTCCACCATTTCAGCCGCTGCTTTGTTTGTGAAAGTAAGGAGTAAAATTTCCTGAGGGGCAATGCCAGAGCCGAGCAAATGCCCTATGCGCCCGACTATTGTAGATGTTTTTCCAGTACCTGCTGAGGCTATAATAAGGTTTTGTGAATCAGTAGAAGTAGCAGCAGCAAATTGTTCAGGATTTAAACGAGATAATGGCAAAAACACCCCTTTTTATTTTAAGAATGAAATTATACTACGATAACCTTAGCGAGAATAAGAATTAATATTTTATATGTTAGAATACAAGACTATAAGAAGATGACAATAAGGTAACAATTATGCAAGATAAAGAGCGTTTGCTAAGCATTATATCAGATGAAACGAAAAAAAATATTGACAATTTAACTATTGTTACTCCTAGCCTCTATTCAAGTATATTCTCAAAGTTTGCGCTATCACACAATGTTAATTTAGATGAAAGTGAAATGCTTACTGATAAATTTTTAGATAAAAAGATTTCTTTACTTACAAACTTACAAAATCAAACATCAAAAAATGCCTTAGAGTTAAGCGATAACGCGACTAAAGCAATTTCAGCTATCAAAGAGAAGGATGCTTCGCTTTTAAGCCAAGTATTGAAAGAGACACAAAAGTTGCGTCAAGAAATAGAAAAACTAAAAGAATCGGTGTATAAAGATGTCTTAACCAATGCGTATAACAGAAAATGGTTATCTGACACCCACATAGATTCTGCAACTCAGAAGTTTAAACAAGCCGGCACGCTTGCAATTATAGACTTAAACTATTTCAAAATTATCAATGACACCTTTGGACACATAATAGGAGATAAAGTTTTAATTTATATGGCTAATCAGCTAAAAGAAATCAGAGGAGGTGTTCTCAGATATGGAGGAGATGAATTTGTTGTTATATTTCCTATTGAGACTACAGAAGAAGATGCCCTTTGGCAGCTAAATATTTTAAGAGAAAATATTTTACATAAAAACTTAAAAGTCAAAGATGCTGAGTTTAAACTAAGCTTTTCTTTTGGCATTCATAAGTATCTTGCCAATGAGGGATTAATCGACGTTATAGATTTTGCTGATAAAAAGATGTATATAGATAAACTCAAAATCAAAGAGAGAATCAAGGGTATTTAAACAACTTTTTAGCTATAATCGCAAAATTTCACACTAAACAATTTAAGGCTAAACAGATGTCACAAAACGGCTACGAACCACAAAAAGTAGAAAATAATTTTTATAAAATTTGGGAAGATAGAAAATATTTTGAGATAGATGGCAACAAAGCCATTCAAGAAGAGGGAAAAAATTTCTCTATTATGATGCCTCCGCCAAATGTTACGGGACGCCTCCATATTGGACATGCGCTTACCTTTACTCTTCAAGATATTATCACACGTTACAAACGAATGGATGGTTATAAAACTCTTTGGCAACCGGGAACTGACCATGCAGGAATAGCTACACAAAATGTTGTTGAGAAACAGCTTCTAGCCGAGGGAACAACTAAAGAAGAGATAGGACGTGAAAAATTTTTAGAACGTGCTTGGGCTTGGAAAGCTGAATCTGCCGGCATTATGACGGAACAACTGCGTCAGATTGGTGTTTCTCCTGCTTGGGAGAGAGAGCGTTTTACTATGGATGAGGGGCTTCAAAAGTCTGTAAAAGAGGCCTTTGTTCATCTCTATAATGAAGGTCTTATTATTCGTGGAAACTACATGGTTAACTGGTGTACGCATGACGGGGCACTCAGTGATATCGAAGTAGAACACGAAGAGCATGAGGGCAAATTTTACTACATGAAATACCCTTTTGCTGATGGCAGTGGGCATGTGGAAGTTGCAACGACAAGACCTGAAACATACTTTGGCGACACTGCGGTTATGGTTCACCCTGATGATGAGCGTTATAAAGATTTGATTGGCAAAAAAATCAAACTGCCTCTCTTGGAGCGTGAAGTCTCCATCATTGCCGATGAGCATGTTCAAATGGATTTTGGAACAGGTGTGGTTAAAGTTACCCCGGCACATGACCAAAACGACTACGAAGTTGGAAAACGCCATGATCTGGAATTTATCACGGTATTTGATGAAAAAGGTATCTTAAACGACTATGCCGGCGAGTTTAAAGGTTTAGAGCGTATGGAAGCTCGTGACATCATCGTAAGAAGACTTCAAGAAGAAGGTTTTATGGTCAAAATTGAAGAGCATAAACACCAAGTCGGACACTGTTACAGATGTAAAAATATCGTAGAGCCTTACATATCAAAACAGTGGTTTGTGCGAAAAGAAGTTGCTGATAAATCTATAGAAAAAACAAATGCAGGCGAAGCACAGTTTTTCCCGCCACACTGGATAAACTCTTACAACTCTTGGATGGGAGAACTCCGTGACTGGTGTATAAGCCGTCAACTCTGGTGGGGACATCAGATTCCGGTATTTTACTGCGACGATTGCGAGCACGAATTTGCAAGCCAAGAGTCACAGCCTTTAAGCTGTCCAAAATGTGCCTCGAAAAACCTCACGCAAGACCCTGATGTTTTAGACACTTGGTTCAGTTCTGCTTTATGGCCTTTTTCAACTCTAGGCTGGGGCAACGGCGATGTTGAGATGGACAAACTTTTTTCTTCTAGTGATATGAAAGATTTTTATCCAAATTCTCTACTTATCACGGGTTTTGACATCCTCTTTTTCTGGGTAGCAAGAATGATGATGATGGGTGAAAAGTTCAATGGAGAGCTTCCATTTAACCACATCTATCTTCATGCTCTCGTTCGTGATGAAAAGGGTGAAAAGATGAGTAAATCCAAGGGCAATGTTATCGACCCTCTGGATACAATAAACAAATACTCTGCGGACATTTTAAGATTTACTCTTGCTATTAGTGCGGCTCAGGGGCGCGATATTCGTATGAGTGCAGATAAGCTTGAACAAAACCGCAACTTTACGAACAAGCTTTACAACGCTTCAAAATACCTGCAGATGAATGTTGACGTCTTCCCTGATTTAACAGGCTTCAAAGTACAAACCAATCTTGGACGCTATATGCTCTCTCGCCTTAACTTCGCCACAAAAGAGGTGCGTGCCAACCTTGATGAGTACAAGTTTAATGACGCGGCACTTGTGATGTACAAATTTCTTTGGAATGAGTTTTGTGACTGGGGCATTGAGCTTAGCAAGGCGGACAAAGATTCTATAGTTGAACTTGGAGCTATTTTTAAAGAGGCTATGAAACTTCTTCACCCTTTTATGCCTTTTATTACAGAATATCTTTACCATGAACTTTCACTTACTTCTTTAGAGAGTGCAGAGTCAATTATGGTAATGAAATACCCGAGCAAAACGAAAAAACGCAAAGAAGAGGCAAAATTTGAAATCATTATGGATGCTATCATCTCTATCAGACGTGCGAAAGTCCTTGTTGATTTAGCCAACCAAAAAATTGAACGTGCATTTGTAAAAATAGACGCAATAAGTGAAGAAGACAAAGCGATGATGTTGCCATTCATTACAAGACTTGCAAAAGTAGAAACCTTAGAGTTTACAAACTTTAAAATACAAAATGCCGTCAGTGATATAGCTGATTTTTGTGAGAGTTTCATACCGACTGATTCGGTAGATTTAAGTTCAATTATTTCAAAACTCACCAAGCAAGATGAAAAACTTCAAAAAGAGATAGATAAACTCAGCGGTATGTTAAGTAGTGAAAGGTTTGTGGCAAACGCACCTGAAGATGTTCTCGCTAAGAACCGTGAGTTATTAGCCGATGCTTCAACAAAGAGAGAGAAAGTTTTAGAGCAGTTAAACTCTCTTAACAAATAAAACTGCATAATTCCGGAAACTTTTCCGGAATTACATCAATAGCGTGTTAATCTTGAAACAACATTATTAATACTGTCTGAGAAGAGAGTATATAAGAATGGTTCTAAATCTTTAGAAGTATATGATGGTTTCATCCACTTGCCGGCTTTTTGCACAAAGTTCTGCTTAATAGTCTTGTTACCTCTTTTCACAACTACTTCAATCTCTATGGTACCTTGAAGATTTTCATCAAAACTTTTGTTAGTATGAACTATTTTTATGTTTTTAATGTAGACTTCGACATTTATATAGGCAGTCTCTGCTGTAGTTTGGGTATTAAATCCTGCTAAGTTGAGTGCATGACCTAAACCCTCTTTATACTTTTGAGTAAAATCTACATCACTAAAAAGCGTTAATGTTTTTTTACCGTTTTTCTCAGCATACCCTACGGTTCGCTGATCCATTCTCGTGTCTTTAACAAGGCTAAGATAAACAGTTTTTTTCTCCTGTGATATCTCTGAGGCATAGTCGGCTTTATAAGAATCAAGTCCAATAGAGACATTTTTATAAGAACATCCTCCGAGCAACAACGTGATAAGAACTACATAAAATAAATTTTTCAAAAATAACATCCTTTAAATAAGTTGCTACCATTATACATGACATTTTATTTATAAATGAGTTGAAAGGAGTTTGCCTTATTTTATGCCACACTTAACAAAGTCGGTGCGACTTTTATTTTTTAAGTGCAGGCACAAAATACTGTTACTATTGGCGTTGTTAAAAGGATGCTTAGCACTCGGTCACTTTATATCTTGGTGCAAACTACTTCTCTGAGTAAAGCTTATCATTTGGATAGTTTGGTTTATCTATTTGTGGCTTTTTAGTCTCTTTTATATCGTAGTGAACGACATCTCCTGCCTGAAGGGCGCTCAGTAATAAAACTGCAGTTAATATGATTTTTTTCATGGTATTTCCTTTGGTAAGAGCAAATTATGCTCTAAAATTTTAAATCGGACAAATTTTATCCGATTTAACTTTTATTGCTAGTATATTTGTTAACTAGTGACTTTATGTAAGATAATTTTAATATAATTATATAATTTTAAGATATGTTAGCGAAAGGCAACTCGCTTAATAGGCGGCTCGTAGTGAGGATCTTTCCCTTGTATTGTCCATAATTTTTTACTTATTGCAGATATTGCATTTGAAAAATCATCATCTATAAAACTTAGAAAATCTAAATTAGAAAAATTTTTTTCTAGCAACTCTTTCTCGTATTTAAAATTTTCTTTTGTGTTTTTGTTCGACTCTAAGCCAATACTCTGAGATGTTTGAAGATTTGCCAGAAACCACATGGCAAGAAATTTCTCTGAATATTTATTTAAAATATAACGAGAGAAATTTTCAAAATCTTTGTATTCGCTCTGTTCAAAAATAGCAATAATTAGAGTTATAACCTTATACAGATGTTCAAAAGGAACCATAGAAAATATCATACGCCCGACAGAAGTTCCACTGGAATGTTGTGCTCCTATAAATACCCTTACTCCACCTTGTGTGTCTCCGAAATTATTTGTTTTAAGACCTATTAAGCCAATGTCGCTATGATAATGTTTTGCACACCCTTTCGCACATCCAGAAAAACCAACTTGAATAGAATGTTCTCTTATCTTATTTAAGGGTAAGTAAGATGTCTCGTCTTTAATGTTCCAAAATGAATAAGGGCAGAGAGTGCCCGCACAAGTAAGAACAGTAGAACTCTCTTTTTGCGATGAAAAAGGTGTAGTGCCCTCTTTGAGTCCAAGCAAATATATATTTTGGTCAATACCGATGCGAATCTCGGCGTGGTTCAGTGTGGCGTACTCCGAAATTTGTTTTATCTCGTTTGCATCAATTCTTGCAAAATCCGTCAAATAGCAGAATGCATAAGTTGCATCTTTAAGTACCTCATGCGAAGAGAACTTCTTTTTTTCAAGTAGTAAACTCCCTGCTTTTTGAAGTTTTCTTGAGAATTGCGTTTGGATAAGTTCTTTTAATTTATCCATACCTATATCTTCAATCAAATAAATTAAACGATTTTTTGAACGTGAGAAACGAGAACCATGAAGATAAAAGACTTCAACAAAGGCTTTGAAAAAATCAAATACTTCATCGGGAGATAAAAAAATGTCGGCATCCTGCGCTACATCCGTATTTTTGCCACCCATAAAAACATTAAAACCTAGAGTGTCACTTTTTTTTGCCAATGCGAAATAGATGTCATTAGCAAAAAAAGAGCTAACATTAGCATAATTACCCGATATTGCAATAGATACTCTACGTGGAAGCATGCCAACATAACGTGGATTTTTTAAAATATACTTCTGCATCTTTAAGATGAGCGGATAAACTTCTATCTCACTATATTTTCCACGACCATCATATACATCCGTCACAATATTTCTAATATTGTCGCCAAAGCTTTGCCATGAAGTAAGACCAAGGGAATTTATCTTTTTAAAAATGTCTAAAACATTGTCAGATTCAATGCCGTGAAGTTGAACACCGCCTCTTGCTGTAAGGATTATATGAAGGTCGTACATTGTTGCAACTTCTGCAATACTCGTAAATTGTTTTGCACTTAATCTGCCTGCCGGAACACGAAGTCTCATAGTAAATTCATCTTCTAAAAAATCGGTAGTAAATATGCCGAAGTCCTGAAGATAAAACCGATCTCCCTCACTTAAACTCTCAAAATCAAGAGTCTCAAACACTTCAAAATAATCATAAGGACGCATTCTTTCTTTGTAACGCTCATGTTTATTTAGTTTGCCTTTTAGCTCTTGGTTCTGCATATAACACCCCTATTTTAAAATGAATAATACAAAAAAGTTGAGTCAAATGTCATGACCTGTATCAATAACTAAAGCATCAAGGGCATTTGATTTATTAAAAAATTTTTCTTATACCTCAAACATTATCTGGGAAAGAAAAATGATTATAACGACTAAAATAAAGGGGAATATATGGCTCTTAAATACAAGAGGCTGAATGCCAAAAAACACCTGTAAAACTCCGCGAAGCCCGAGCCAAAGACCTAAAAATGCTTTTATAGAAAGAAGTATTTGAAAATTTGACAAACCATCTTCACCTATAGTTCCAAAGTTCGTAAAAATCAAGTATATTCCCGAGAGTACGGCTATGATTAAACTTTTGGGAACTACCTGCCTTACATATTTCATAAAATACTCTCGTACTTTACTATGCTCCTCACCGCTTAAATCTTTTTTCATTTTGTTTAAAAATAAATTGTCGGTAAATAAAAAACCGCCGTAAATAAATACTGAAAAAATATGTACAAGATGTACAACTAGATATGTCATAGAAATCCTTTTATCGTGGCATGTTGAAATCCACATGCCAAACATTGAGTTTGGGCTGTTTAATCTTTTTTAACGACAATAAAACTCTCAGGCTTTAAAGGTCTGTACTTTGGCATACTCTGCCCAATACTTGCATTCATATACGTTGGGTCGGCAAGAACAAGCTCTCTTTTGCCATCATAAACTTTATCGCCTTGCATAGGAACATGCAGGGCTGTTGCCATATGGTCTTTATATTTAACGCCGACAACACCTATGCCAAAGAGTTCTTTAATCAAATAGGAAAAAAGTACGGCTCTGTCTTCACAATCAGACTTGTTAAAATAGAGTGTCTCTTGGGCAAACATAACCTTTTCTCTGCCAAACTGCTGCTCGTCTGTTTCATAATCAAAAGATTTTTGAACAAAATGCAAAACAAAGTTTAAAGCATCACTCGCTTTTTTTCCATCTACATGTTTTTTGAGTGAAGAAGCAATATCTTTATATGTATTGGCATCAAGCGGAGCATTAAAAAATGTATCATAATCAGCCTGCGGATACGTTGCCATAAAGTCGATAAGATTTTGATTGTAGCTAAAAGGTATGCTGTAACTCTCTCCAAGTTCTTCAAAAGTAAGGGTTTTACTTTTTTTATTTGATGGAAAATTCGGCAGAGTTTTCATAGATAAATCAAGCGCTTTGTCTGCTCCGGGGTAATTTTGTTTATAAGAATAGATCTGCCCGACATTGCCCTTGGAGTAGTTTGCAACAACATAAAACTTATCTTTGCCAAAACTATAATTCGGAGTTGAGTAGATACTCTTTTTAGAGTAATGCATTAAAACCACATGCTTCTCGGCTAACCCTACTTTTACCGCATAGCCCAGTTTGTTAAAAATAAACCAGCTTAAAAGTTTTGTATCATCTTCATTTTGAAAAATTTGTTCAGAAATGTCAAAAACTAAGAGGTAAACTCCCCAATCGTTCAGGTTCATCACCCTACTCACTCTTGAAATCTCACTTATCAACTCTGCATGTTCACTTGAAGCTGCCGAGCCAAAAAAGTTTGTTATTCCCTTTTGCTCTTTGGGATAATATTTTGCATTTTTTAAGCCTTTAGGTATATCAAAACCTAAAGGCGTTCCAAAAAAGTTAAGAACTATATCTTTTTTTACTACTTTTGGAGCCTCTTTTGTCGGAGTTACGTCAACTATAGTTTTTTGCGGTTCAACTGCAGGCTCTTCAATGAATTTCTGTACAGGTTTAGGTTCAATATGCTCTATCGGCTTGATTTTTACACTTATTGTTGGACCGACACTTTTAATGGGTATAGGTTTTGCGGGAGCTATAGTTTTTGGTTTTGGCTTTTCATATAAAGGAGTCCCCTTAAAAGCATTATAAGCTTCCCACTGCTGTGTTAAGTATTTGTTAAAAGCGTTATCTCTTTCATCTTTGTATTGTTTAAAAGAGTCTGCTTGAGACCTTTTAAAATCTTCAAAATTTTGTGCACTAAGTACAGATGCACTTAGCAGCAATGCTACACTAAAATGGCCAAACAGCTTTAATAATTTTGGTTCCCCAACCTTGTTTTGTTGCACGGTCTACATCTCCTTCTATCTTATAAAGTATTTTAGCTTCACTCATCTGAGCAGAAGTAATTCCGTTGAGCTGATTTATATCATATGGACGGATAACACCGCTAATCTGTATGATTTGTTTTTGATCATCTACCAAAATTTCACGCTTTCCTGAAATATAATAGTTTCCATTTTGAAGAACTTTCACTATTCTAGCGGAGACCGTTGTTGTAAAGGAGGCATCTTTCGTTGCACTTCCCTTACCTCCGAATGAGTTGGAGGTATTACTGCTAAAGCCAACTCCTGCTAAAGCATTAAGCTTTGAAACCGCTGAATCAACAGTTGGATTTATTCCCGCGGATGTAAAAGCACCCCCGCCAAGAGTTGTTGAATCATTCTCGGATAAACTTTTTGCACCGGTATTGGTACTCGTTGCATTTTCAGAAATAACAACCCTCACTATATCATTGACATGCATAGCTTTATGGTCTGAAAAGAGCGGATTATCACCCTGCCCAAAAATACTGCCAGTAGAAGCGAAATCCTGTTTATCTTCTTTTGATGGCATCTCTTCAACATATACGGGAGGCTCAAAGTTTATCTCAGGCTCGGTTAAATTAGCCGTACATCCAGCGAAAATAAGTATAGCATAAAAAAATATTGAAGTCATTAAAAATTGTTTTATCATTGTTGTCTCTTTGTAAGTAATAGGTGGTTTAGTTATAATGGTAGCAATTTTAGTTCCAAGGATTTTTATGAGTTTAAGAGAAACAATCAACGAAGAGATAAAAAATGCTATGAAAGCCAAAGAGACAAAAAAAAGAGATGCCCTGCGTCTTTTAACAAGTGCTTTTAAGCAAGTAGAAGTAGATGAGAGAAAAGAGTTAAGTGACGAAGATGTTATAAAAATTATACAAGCACAGGTAAAAAGAAGAAACGATGCAGCAGCGCAATACAGAGATGCCGGTCGTGATGATTTACTTCAAATAGAACTGTATGAAATATCTTGCTATTCGCCATATCTTCCCGCACAACTCAGTGATGATGAGCTCTCTATCGCTTTAAAAGAGATTATAGGTAAAGTAGGCGCTACTTCACTCAAAGATATGGGTAAAGTTATGGGAATGGCAAGCAAAGAGTTAGCCTGTAAGGTTGATGGAAAAAGAATTAATGAGTGCGTTAAAACACTTTTAGCTTAAAAGTATTGGCATGTGGAAATTGGTTCCACATGTGCTGTGAGTAAAACGAGGAAGTACTCTTGGGGTGCCAAGAATTTAACCGTGCTTTAGTTTATGTAAAGCAATTTCCTCGTCATCTTCGCGCATCAAAGACTCACCGACCAAAAAGGCATCAACTCCCGCCTTAGATAAATCTTCTAGCTGCTCATGCTCATAAATTCCACTCTCGGCTACAATTATCTTTCCATTTGGAATCAATGGAATTAAATCATAACAGAGGTTCATATTCATTTCAAAAGTTTGTAAGTTTCTATGATTTATTCCAATAATATCGCTGCCCGCATAGATGGCTTTGACTAAATCGGACTTATCGTGAACCTCAACTAAAGCTTCCATTCCAAGGTGTCTAGTGTAACCTAGCAGCTCTTTTAACTCTGATTTTGAGAGTGCCGCAGCTATAAGTAAAATAAAATCTGCTCCGTGAACTGTAGCTTCTAAAACTTGGTACTTGGAGACTATAAAATCTTTTCTTAATAGCGGAATACCGACATATCTTCTAATCCCACCCAGATAATCTAAGGAGCCTTGAAAAAAATGAGGTTCGGTCAAAACAGAAATAGCACTCGCCCCGCCTCTCTCGTAGGCTTGGGCAATAGCTAAGGGGTCAAAGTTTTCACGTATAACACCTCTTGAGGGTGAAGCTTTTTTTACCTCGGCTATGATTCTATAGGGATCTTGCTCTGTAGCTTTTAGGTAGGGAATAACATCTCTTGGAACTCTGGCGTTAAATGCTAAAGAGCGTCCAAGCCAATCTAGTGAAAAATTTTTCTCTCGTATGGCTAAATCTTCTTTTGTTTTTTTAATAATATCATCTAAAATCATTTTGTATTATTGCCTTTGTTTGTTTTCTTTTTTTGCTCTTTTACACACTTTTGAATGGCTTTTAAATGAAGCCTTACTTCTTTGTCGTCTGCGCCTTCTAAGGTAAGAACTTTTTTCATTATTTTTTCAGCTTTAGCACAATCGCCCAATTTATAATATCCCCAGGCTAAAGAGTCTAAATAAAAAGCAGAGTTTGGGTCATTTTTCATAGCACTTTGCACATGTTTCATGCCGCCTTTGACATCTATTTCATTATCTATCAGTAAATAACCCAAGTAGTTTAAATAGAGCGGGCTTTTATCACTTTTAATGACGCTTTGTAATTTCCTTATAACTCTATGAAGCATCACTTTGTCATTTTTGTTTGTAGCACTCTCAAATTCATAAATTGCACTTTGCCCGAGGTAAGCTGCTTCGCCGATTTTAGTGTAAAGCTTATCTGCCAAAGGAAATGCTTTAGCATAATTTTTAGAATTCGCATAGAGTTGTAAAAGCAAAATATCGTCACTTTGAGAACTCTCTAAAAAACTGATAAGTTTTATATACTCTTTTTTATATCCGTAAATTTGAACTATCTTGGTTGAAATTTCCTCACTGTTGTCTATTTGATACAACCTAAGATAGGCAGAAAGAAGTCCATCTATATTATTTTCATTACTGTAAAAACCAATAAGTCTTGCACATATAAGCCTTGAGCATCCATGCACTCTCGTATGTGTTTCTAACTGGGCAATAGCATCTTTTTTTCTTTGTAAATTAACGTAGAGAACAATAGACATCTTGTCGAGCACTTCTTCACTGTAGTCTTTTGCATAAGCACTCTCTAAATATTTCATGGCTGTGTCAAACTTTTTTTCTTCTATATAAATATCACTCACGAGCACATAATCATCGACTGCCTTTGATTTCTCAACTAAAGCAATAGCCAAAATTTTCGCCTCTTCAAGTCGTAATAGCTGAACTAATGCTACTATTTTTAGACGAGTTAAAACAAAATCATCCAATGAAGTATCAAGCAGTGTGTCAATTCTTGAAATTGCATGTTCATTTTTCCCGGCTGCTAAGTCATTTTGAAGCGAGCGGTAAAGATACTCTTTTTTATTCGATTTTTCATATAGAGTGTTAAATATACTTGATGAAGCCTCGTACTTTTTTACCTGTTCAGTTCTTAATGCTATTAATATATAGGCATCTTCTTCTTCAAATACTTTGACATTTGGCTTCACTTCAGGAGATGAAAATATCCCTACACAACCGCTGAAAATCAACAATAAAAAAGAAAATATTATTATTTTAATCATTTATAATTCCTGGACACTCTAGCTTTAACTCATCAACTCTTGTTTTAAAATAACTCCAAAACGGGAAAGTTCTGCATTGCAGAGGTCTCACATCATAAATAGTGCAACCATTGGAAGCTCTGTCATAAAACATGCACTCATAAGAATCATTATGCATTTTTTCTTTAATAGAGTATTCGTGGTCCGTTTTAAAAAGATATTTTGCCACAAACTCTTTAATATCTAAGTTTAAAAGCTGGGAAATTTTTTCAATTTCCTCTTTGGTAACATAAATATACCCACTCTCACCCGTGCAACATCTTCCTTGGCATGTGGAACACGCTGATGAATCAAAAGCATAATCAAAACCCTCTTTTTTTATTAAATCTGACATTTAATACTCTGTGTTTTGGCTTTTTTATAAATAGCTTGTGCCTTTTGTGAAAACTCATTTCCATCAAAACTAATAAAGGGTTCCCAAACTTTCATAAGAGATTTTGACCCGTTTTTAACATGTAACATCACTAAAGAAGCCTTTTTATCTATTTTTGGATGAACAAATTGAACATCGATAACCCTAAGCTTAACCTTGTCAAGCTCTGCACAGATCAAACCAAACTGAGATGCATCATAGCAAAATATAAAATGGGACTGCGGTTTTAAAAGTTGTGAAACCTTTTTAAAAAAATCTTTTAACGGCAAGTTTATATTATAGCGTGCATTAAACAACATTTTATCTTCGCTTTTAGAGGCACCCTCATGATAAAAGGGAGGGTTTGAGATAATATAATCATATTTCAGATTTTCATCAAGCTCTAAAAAACTGCCTCTGTGCATCTTATACTCTATTTTGTTAACTCTGGCATTGGTAGTTGCATAGTGAATAAATACTTCTTGCTTTTCAACAGCTTCAAGTTCTACTTTTTTGTTATCTCTTGCAACTAAAAGACCGACAACTCCGCACCCTGCCCCAACATCGAGAACTTTACCTTTGGGACTAAAAGAGTCTATAAAGTCATATAAAAAAACAGAGTCGCTGTTGTAACAGTAGCCATCCTGCGGTTGGTAAAGAAGCATAAAATAAAGTACCTTGAAAACATTTTAGATATAATTTTGTAATTATAGCAAAGAGGTATTAAATAACCATGATTATTATTCCAGCGCGATTAGCATCCACAAGATTTCCACAAAAAGTTTTAGCAGATATTGGCGGCTTACCTATGGTTGTACGAACTGCAAAAAGAGTAGCACATTTGGACAGAGTTGTAGTTGCCGCAGACGATGAGTCCATCATTTCCACATGCCAGGCTCATGGTATAGAAGCTCTGCTTACATCTACAACGCACAAAAGCGGAACAGACCGAATATATGAATGTTCTACAATCTTAGGTTTAGATGATGATGAAATTATTATTAATGTTCAAGCGGATGAGCCTTTTATAGAGCCAGAGGTCGTTCAAGCACTTATGTGTAAGCTTAAAACTCTCCAAGATAAAAATGAACCCTTTATCATGGGTAGTTGCTACAATGCCATTAACGCAGACTCAGCAAAAGACCCTAATCTGGTAAAGGTGGTTCTTGATGATGAGGAGAACGCTATATACTTCTCCCGCTCTTTAATTCCATACAACAGAAGCGGAAGAGCAAATTATTTCGGTCATATAGGTATTTACGGATTTAGCAAAAAAAGTTTAAAAGAGTTTTGTAACCTCGCCGATGCCCCAATAGAGGACATTGAAGGTTTAGAGCAGCTTCGTGCAGTTTATCATCAAAAGAAAATAACAATGCTTAAAGTTTCAAGCACGGGTTTTGGAATTGATACACCTGAAGATTTAAAAAGAGCTATAGAAATTTTTCTTTAGAAACTCAAAGCAGTTTAAAACAATCACTTAAGGGACAGATTGATATAATCTTCATTTAATATTAAAAAATTATTTAAAATTTAATTTTACGTAAAGGTACAAAAACAATTATGCCAAAAATACAAAGTATTCTAAAAATAGTTCTGTTATTTTTTCTGCTCAATGCACTTCTTAACGCAGCCCAAACGCCCATTTCCATCAAACTAAAATGCAAACACCAGTTCCAATTTGCAGGATACTATATGGCTAAAGAGAAAGGCTTCTATAAAGAGTCTGGTTTAGATGTTAAAATAATAGAAGGCGATAGTAAAAATATCTTTAATGATGTTGAAAATACTAAGGTTGATTTTGGAATAACTGGTTCTGGCATTGTCTATGAAAGACTGCGTGGCAATCCGGTTGTTGTGCTTGGAGCTGTATTTCAACACTCACCAACACATTTGATGGTAAGTAAAGATTCAAATATTACAAAACTCAGCGACCTAATCGCAAAGAGGGTTATGTTGCCTCATGACCGCACGCAAACAGCAGAAATCTCTACTATGTTTAACAAGGCGGGGATTAATGAAAATCAAATCACTATTAAAGATAGCTCTTCTAATGTAATGTCGCTTATCAACGGCGAGACTGACGCCTTAAATATTTATATAAGTAATGAGCCCTATATGATGGAACAGCTCGGTATCAAGTACAGACTCTTTCGCCCACAAGACTACGGTATTGATTTTTATAGTGATATTTTATTTACTTCAGAGAAAATGGTATTACAGAGTCCCCAAACAGTTAAAGACTTTACCTATGCAAGTTTCAAAGGCTGGGAGTACGCTTTTGAGCATATAGATGAGACTATTACGGTGATTCTTAAAAAATACAACACTCAAAATAAAACTGCAGCTCAGCTGCGATTTGAAGCCGAGGAACTTAAAAAATTGATTGATGCCCCTGTTGTCGAGATAGGGCATATGAGTGAAGAGCGTTGGAAAAATATTGCTCAGCATTTTAAAGAGCTTAAATTTTTAGAACCTGATGTCGAGATAAACCTCGATGGGTTTATTTATAAGCATGAATTCCATATAGAAAAAAGCTTAATTAAGACCCTAGCATGGATAATGGCACTCTTTATTACTTTGATCTTTTTGCACTCTCTTTATAAGAGTAGAGAGAACAGACTTAGTAAAAAACTAAAAGATGAATATCAGCGATTTTTTGATCTGGCACCGCTTCCTTATCAATCTCTTGATGCAAAGGGAACTATTACAAAAGTAAATCAAGCTTGGCTAGATCTGTTAGGCTATGAGGAAAAAGAAGTGATTGGTAAAAATTTTGTAGAGTTTTTAGGAGCAAAACAAGCTTCTCTTTTTGCAGAACAATTTTCACTCTTAAAAGTTACCGGAAGAAGCGATCAGGTAGAGTGCACCATGTTAACCAAAGAGGCCAAGGAGATCATCACCGTTCATAATAGTCTCACTGTTTATGATGAAGCAGGTAGTTGCACACAGACCCACTGTCTTTTTGAAAATGTGACACAAATACGAAAAATACAGTCCGCTTTACAGGAAAAGCACATGATGCTCAATAGAGCAGAAGAGGTAGCTCATATAGGGAGTTGGCAACTTATTATCCGAAACAATCAGCTTCTTTGGTCCAAAGAGATGTTTAGAATTTTTGAAGAAGACCTTAACAAAGAGTTGAGCTTTGATCTGTTTCTATCACATGTCCATCCCGATGATAAGAAAAGGGTCCAAGATGTGTACAATAATTCACTTAGCAACTGTCTACCCTGCTGCCTTACTTATAGGGTGTTAATGAACGATGGACGAATTAAATATATTAAAGGCAAATGTGAGGTCAAGCTTGATGAAGCAGGAAATGCAATCGTTTTGATAGGGATAATGCAAGATGTCACACAAACAAAAAAACTTGAAGAACGATATCAAAATCTACTTGAAAATATTGGAGAGTGGGTGTGGGAGATAGATATCCAAGGACGCTATACTTATGTGAGTGTTTTGGTTGAAGATATGCTAGGTTACCCTCAAGAAGAACTTATTACTAAAAATTTTCTTGATTTTATGTACGATAATGATAAAGATGGACGTATGGCAGAGGAGTTTGCTAAACATGTAAAGAATAAATCAGGCTCTAAAAACATGCTGACTAGGCAAATGCATAAAGATGGTTCATTGGTTATTATTAGAAGCAACTTTCAACCTATATTAAATGCAAAAGATGATATAATTGGTTTTAGAGGTACTAATGTTGAAATTACAAGAGAGATAAAACTTGAAGAGGAACTCAAGCAAAAAGAGGGGATGATACTTTTACAATCAAAGAATGCGACAATGGGAGAGATGATATCTATGATTGCGCATCAGTGGAGACAGCCTCTGAATGTCATAGGACTCGCGGTTGCCAACATACAAACAAAACAAGCCCTTCATATTCTTGATGAAAAAACTATTGAGGACAATACAGTTATTATCGCTGATAATGTTAATTTTATGTCCGATACCATTGATGATTTTAGAAATTATTTCAAGCCGGACTTACCAAAAGAGCTTACTAAAGTACAAGAAGTTATAGATACCGTGCTCAATATTATAGGCAAAAGTTTAGAGAATAATGAAATTTCACTTACTATTGAAAACAACAGTAAAAGCAGCCTCTTTATTCATAAGAGTTCACTCGTTCAGGTTCTTATCAATATTGTTTCAAAT
>MNYP01000093.1 GCA_001873135.1 Helicobacteraceae bacterium CG2_30_36_10 | reverse complement strand
GTGATAATTCCATCTTTTAAAATGCTTTGAAAAAGCTCATCACTAACATCTAAATCTTCTGGGGCAAGAAGAGTCGAGCAGACTGCATTTATAGAAGAGTTTGACATAGTAATCCCTTTTTAAAAAATTATTTTAATTACATTGTAGCACAATATGAACGCAAGAAGTAAAAATTAATTATGCTGTAAAGTTGTCTTGATTTTCAGGGCATTATAGTTTTAAAATAGTTCTCGGCATTTCCACATGCCAAGTATCTAGCTTCTGCTGAAAACGGCAATTTTACTGCCGGTGTCGGGTGAAGCTGAAGCATCACTTCCAAGAGCCCCTCTACAACTTAGAAAAATCAAACCATTTTTTTGCCTAAGTCTTGTATGCAGATTTAAGTTACTCTTTTGGATTTGCAAACATATCAAACTCACGCCCATTTAATTCATCGAAGTTTGCCAAATAGAATCGTATTGGTTTTGCGTCAATTTTACAAGTTCTAACTCTTCTAAAAAGTTGTAAAGCTCTCTGCATTTCTCGCCCTCAGCCTTGATGTCGCACTTCAAACGTCAAGTCCCGCCTCTTTATATTTACCCCTTAGCACACCTGCAACCATAGGCAACAGATAGTCAAGATTTAAAAACCATTCTAATGCTACTTTAATTTTCATCTCTGTTGTGCAAAAGTTTTATACTTCAATAATTATAGCTATTAAAATTATAGCCATTAATGAAACGTTTTCGTAGTGTTAAAATGTTAGTTAGTTTTTTATTTGTTTGCATAACTATAACTGTAGTCCATCGCTGGAACTAGCCCTTCATACTCTTTAAAAACCGCCACTATCTCCTCTTTTAAAGAAGAAAAGTCATAGGCTTGTATCTTCTCTGTTTGTGGATAGTTTGCTATAACTTTTTCAAAATCTTGCATCAATGCATCTAGGTTCTTTCCATATGCGAGTGGAATTTTGTACTTTGAAATAAGTTTTACATTTGAAGAAAGCTTATCTTTTCGCATAAAAAAAACTGGTTTGTTTCCACATGCCAAGCTCTCAAGACAAGTATGAACGCAGCCGCAAAGCAGATACTCGCTCGACTTTATAAACGCTTTATACTCCTCTTCATCCGTTACTTCGCTGAAAGATTTTTCATACTCTTTTGTGGTGTCCAAAAAGAAATAGTTGCCGTTTAAAAGTGGTGCATCATGTTTTTTAGAACCATTGCAAAAATTCAAAAACCATTTGTCATAGTCATCATCGCTAAAAAAAACACCCTTTTTCGTGTGGCTTTTATTTTCTTTAAAGTACGATTCATCAACTATGTCAAAAGGCAAATCTTTACCGACACTGTAGAGTTTGGCACAAAATTCACTCATCTCTTGATGCATTTCAGGAGTCACATCTTCGTTGTCATACACCAGCATATCGAGGCGTTGCATAGTGTGAGGAAGATTTCCCATAGCATCCACACCCATACTGTTTTTCACGTCCATAGTCTCTTTTGCTATACTCGCAGCCCTGTAATCACCCGTGCAAAGAGTAGGAGAAAACTCCGCCAAAGCATTGGCAATAGTACTCCCGCGGCGTACATTTTCTAGGCTGTCTCGGTGTGAGCTTTTAGCGTAAATCCATAAGTTCATAAAATATCCTTTTGAGCTGTGCAAACAAATTTCTTATTGGCGTACTATACTGCAAACATGGAGTTGTTCATACTGTTTATTTGACGGTTAGTTTTTTTAAAACAAATACCTTATTTTAAAATTGACTCCAAAAGAGGGTTTTATGGAGTAGGAGCTCAGCTTGTTTGCGTCTTTGTCGTAAACGGCAAAATCTCTTTTTACGCTGTAAAGCAGGTCTGATTTCAGGCTTAGATTTTCATGAAAGTCATAAGAGACTCCAAGATTACTCATGTAATCTTCTGCTTCGACATAGCCCGATTTTTCTAAAGTACTTGTCTGGCTGAGTCTTATGACAGACTGTGAAAATACTACGCCAAAGCGTATAAGAGTCTCCTCATTTACATGGTACCCGACGTAAGTGCGGGGGAAGCCGAGGATGAACTTGAAGCCGTCGGTTTGTCTGGCTCGGTAGCTGTAGCTTATGGCAGGGAGTGCAAGCGATGAAACAGGGTGGTAGTTGGCAAAAGCTCCAAACTGGATGGCATGTTCTTCGTCGATTTTATACGAGGCAAAACCAAATAAACCTATGCCGTAGGAGTTGTCCGTCTCTTTTTCAAAGGTTGATTTGGCTGAGAGTGAGGTGAGTACAAACCACTTGTCACTTATAAAAAAAGGGATATTTGCATTGATTTTAAAACCGTGCATCTGCTCGAGGGGACTGTGAACTCCATCACCAAAGGGTAAATTTGCCAAATCGTTCCACATAAAAGCCCAGTTTGTGTAGGAAAATCCGACGATTTCGTTGTTGATGCCCAGAGTGTTTTTAGCCACACTCACACCGCCGCCGTGCCCCTCAAGCCCAGCCTCACTCAAATAACCGCTCTCGTAAGAGACCTTAGGCTGTATCATCTTTTGCAAGCCCTCTTTTTTAAGAACTTCTTGTGCGGATAGAACATGTGGTAAAAACAGCAGTAAAAAAAGTAAAAATTTCAAATATGACTCTCTTTTTTGGAGGCATTTTACACTAAATCGAAATTTATTCCTATGCTTATTTTGTCAATTGGTACCTGATTTGCTACTCTTAGCCAAACAGGCAAAAAGAGCACAAATGCATAATCCAAAACAGTCCCTTATGTTAATTCGAAAAGAGCTTGAGGCTTCCCTTAGAGATTAGACTTGAAAAATGAACGCTTATTTCCACATGCCAGACAGTACAGTCTAAAAGGAATGTGGTCCTTGTTGTTGATTTTTCTTGTCCTGTTTTCTTGGAGTATTATATTCTTCTCTTAAGAGTCAAGAGCAGTTTTTAAATCTTCTATGAGATCATCAACGTTTTCAAGACCTATACTTAATCTTATAAGACCCTCAGTAATACCTATTTTCTTTTGTTCATCGAGAGGAATCTGTTGATGAGTTGTTGAAGAGGGATGTGTTATTATTGATTTTGAATCACCTATATTTGCAACTATGGAGAAAAGTTTTGTGTTATCAAGAACTTTCCATGCCGTCTCTTTATCTCCTACATCAATACTAATAAGTCCGCTGCATAAACCGTCTTTTAAATACTTGTTTGCTAGAGCATGATAACTATTTGTCTCTAATCCTGGATAATTAACGCTAGATACTTTTGGATGAGATTCTAAAAATTTAGCAACTTTAAGTGCATTGCTAGAGTGTTTTTCTATTCTTAGACTGAGTGTTTCAAGACTTTGGATTAACAGCCATGAGTTAAACGGCGAAGGTGTTGCACCGACATCTCTTTGCAGTGCCAATCTAACGCGAAGGTTAAAGGGAGGAAATGGAAGGTCTGTATAAACTAAACCTTGGTAACTCTCATCCGGCTCATTAAAGTGAGCATATCTGGCATTACCTTTAAAAAACTCGCTTAAACCCTCTCTATCTATGATGGCACCGCCAAGTGCTAGACCCTGACCGGAGATATATTTACTACAACTATGCACTACTACATCTGCGCCATGCGCTATAGGGTTTACTAAAAGAGGCGTTGCTACCGTATTGTCACAGATGCTTAAAACAGCATATTTTTTTGCTACTGCACTTATCGCATCAATATCTGCCACTGCTATTTGTGGGTTTGAGAGTGATTCATAAAATATTGCTTTAGTTTTGTCGTCTATGAGAGCTTCTATGGTTGATGGATTATCGAGATTAAATACTCTTGCCTCCACACCAAACCTTTTAAAAGTGTGCTTAAAAAGTGTAACACTCCCTCCGTATATCTTGTCTGATATTATTACATTGTCTCCGGACTCTGCCAGATTTGCGATAGCGTTAAAAATTGCAGCTTGACCACTTGAAGTTGCAAGACAGCTTACTCCGCCCTCTATCTCTGCAAGTCTTGCTTCAAGCACTGCAGTTGTCGGGTTGTTAAGTCTTGTATATATATTTCCCAGGTCTTGCAAGCTAAACAAGTCAGATGCATGTTTGGCACTCTTAAAAGCATAAGCAGTTGTTTGGTAGATTGGAACGGCTGTAGTTCTCTGAGAATCTTTTTCGTAACCATGGTGGATAGCTATTGTTTCTTTATTCATTATTTTTCCTTTTTTAATTGTCGTATAGACTCTTTAAGTGCTAAAAGTAAATGATTAATACTTTCAACACTGTGTGTATAATTTACACTTACTCTCAACCAACTTGGTCTTTCGTCGTTGTCTGCAACTTTTGTGATACCAAATAGGTCGTGACCATAAGGACCGGCGCAACTGCATCCGGCTCTTGTCTGAATTCCGAACTCTTGTGAGAGTTTTTCACATAGTTCATAAGGGGATACACCACCAAAGTTTATTGCCAAAATTCCAATGCTTTTATGCTTTTCATTTTGTCCATATATGGTGCATCCCTCAAGCATCGGCAAACCCTTCTTTAAGATTGTAAAGAGTTCAACTTTTCGTTCTTGAATTCTTTTTATTCCGATTTCATTTCTCAGTTGGTAAGCAAATGATGCTTTTATAAGTTGGAGTATTGCAGGCGTTCCGGCATCCTCTCTTATCTCTATATCACTGTTAAAAATATGTTCATTCGATGAGACATAAGCAACTGTTCCTCCACCTGCAAAAGTAGGTGAATCTTTCTCGTTTATGAGACCTTTTCTAATAGCTAACAAGCCACAAGTCCCTGGACCGCCCAAAAGTTTATGGGGCGATAAAAAAAGTGCATCATAGAGATTAGAGTCCACATTTAAGCATGGCGATGAAGCCGCACTGTCAAAGGCAATGACAGCGTTGTACTCTCTTAAAAGTTTTGAAATTTCCACAAAGGGTGGGATAATTCCCGTAACATTCGAAGCTGTTGAAAATGCTCCAATAATTTGTCGAGCCTTATTTTTTTCTAAAATATCTGCTAAAAACTCTAAATCTACATTTCCACTTTTATCAAGGGGGATTCTTTGCGTGTCACAAATTGCTTCCCTATAACTTATCTCATTAGAGTGATGTTCAAACGGACCTATCACAATAAGCGGTTTTTCAATATCTTCAAGGTGTAAATTAAATCTGGCTTTCGTTGCCGGAGGTACATAAAGTCCAAGAAGTTCCTGAAATTTTTTTATAGCACCTGTGGCACCTGTTCCACATGGAAGAAGAACAAAATCTTTTTCCAATTCAAGATATTTTTTTAAATTTTCTCTTGCTATGTCATAGTAAAAAGAGGTCGTTTTAGACTCACTTGCAAAATCAGAATGAGTATTTGCATATGTGATTAAAACTTCCTGCATCCTTTGTTCTATTGGCTCATAACCAAGTCCTGATGCGGTATAATCAAAATAGTTCTCTTTATTTCTTCCAATTATCCCCTCTGAGATTTGATTAAAAGATGTGTGTTCATCTACAAACGGTCTAAAAATATCTTTATAATTTTCCATACTTTACCTTATAAAATTACTAGGAATAAAGGCTGGTACTTAAGTATCTCTCGCCCGTATCACAGAGTATAGTAACTATTGTTTTGCCCTTATTTTCGGGTCTTGCAGCTATCTGTGAAGCCGCCCATACATTTGCTCCGGCTGAGATGCCAACTAATAAACCTTCATTTTTTGCAAGATTTCTAGAAGTTTCAAAAGCATCCTCATCATTTACTTCTATAACTTCGCTAAAAAGTTCAGTATTTAAGACAGTTGGTATAAATCCGGCGCCAATACCTTGAATTTTATGTGAACCGGGCTTCCCCCCGCCAAGCACAGGTGAACTTGAGGGTTCTACTGCAATAATCACGATGTCAGGATTATGCTCTTTTAAAACTTCTCCGATACCTGTTAATGAGCCGCCTGTTCCAACTGCTGCAACTAAAATATCTACTTTGCCGTCGGTGTCTTTTAAAATTTCAAGAGCTGTTGTTTCTCTATGCATTTGCGGATTCGCCGGGTTGTTAAACTGTTGAGGCATAAAACTGTTTTGCATCTCTTTGTTTAACTCAGAAGCTCTATCAATCGCACCCTTCATGCCAAGAACTGCAGGAGTCAAATCTATTGTTGCCCCTAAAGCACTCAGTAGTTGTCGTCTTTCTAAACTCATAGATTCAGGCATAGTCAAAATAAGTTTAAGTCCTTTAGCCGCACACACCATGGCCAGACCAATGCCGGTATTTCCACTGGTTGGTTCAACTATTACAGTGTCCTTAACTATTTTGCCATCCTTGATACCCGC
>MNYP01000118.1 GCA_001873135.1 Helicobacteraceae bacterium CG2_30_36_10 | reverse complement strand
ATACAAGAATGGAGTTAAATTATTCAGCTCCTGCTTACATAGGCGGTGCAATTTTAACAGCTTATATTTTTGAGCATTACAGACTTGTGAAAACATTTAAAATCGGGTTGACGATTGCCATAATATTAACAATCATAGGTCGTTTTGGTTTTTTATTTTACTTAGAGATTGTGCAAGATAGAATGTATGGGAACAAAGAAGCAGTACAACTTCTACAAAAATATGTTCAGGAAAACGACAGTTTTTACGGAGACCATTTAACCATAGCTGCATATTTAAAGTATTACCTCAAAAGTCACCCAGATACCGATTTAGCACTTCCAAGTAGATTTTCACAGTACGATATGTGGAGAAAAAAAGATTTTTTAAAAAATGGTTTAGTTTTAACAAGAGACCCGGAGCATATCAGACTTCAAAAGCTCTATAAAAATGTAGAATTGCTAGATACTTTAACAGTTAAAAAAGGTCTAAATAACAAAAAAACTCTCTATATTTACAGAGTAGCTGATGTCAAATAGACAATTAACAATAATTTTGATAAAATCTCACTAATCTAAAATACGGTAAAAAATGAAAAACATTATAAAACTTATTCTTACTATTGTTATGTTTTATTTTCTATTTCAGTATGTGGACTTTAAAAATCTTATTAAAATTCTTGCCAAATCTCACGGTGGAACTATAGTAATTGCACTACTCTTTCAACTAGCCAGCACCTATTTTGCAGCATATAGATGGCGACTTATTATGAAAATGTTAGTTTTTAATGAGCGTGTTTCTTACTATGTTAAGAGTTATTTTAAAGGAAGCTTTTTCAATCAGGTTTTACCAAGCAGCATAGGTGGAGATGCCGTCAAAATTATCGACTTGACTCAAAAAGGCTACGATAAAAAAGATGCTTTTTACGGTGTTTTCGTTGATAGAATCGTAGGTTTAGTCGGTCTTTTGGTACTCAATTTATTGGCAACTGTTATGTTTTATGGAACTTTTGACAGTGATTTCTCTCTTTTAATAATCATCTTAACTGTCGGTGGAATAAGTGGATTTGCCCTTCTTTTTCATCTTGAAAAAATAACTTTTTTAGCAAACTATAAAATTTTAAATCTTTTTCACAGATTGGCAAAAAGACTAAATAGCTTATATAAAAACAGAACTCTGCTTTACCTACATATAGCCATATCAGTACTGGTGCATATGTTAACGATACTGGCTATATATGCACTTGCTTTAAGCATTGATTTTCATATGAGTTTTCAAATATTCCTCATAGCCGTTCCGCCTGTATTTCTCCTCACGGTTATTCCTATATCTTTAGCCGGATGGGGAATTAGAGAGGGAGCGATGGTCGGTATATTTATGCTCGTAGGAGCCGATGAGACAAAGGTGTTAGCTATGAGTATTCTTTATGGACTACTTCTTATTATAAGCTCACTTCCGGGTTCTTATTTTTGGATAAAAAGTAAAAAAGCAACTTAAACAAGGACAACAACTTTATGAATATAGACACTATGAGAAATATTGACCACTATGCAGGCGTTCCGCTGGCATTTTTAGGCACTATAATTAAAAAAACTGTAGATTTTCTCGCTCCACCCAAAAAAATAAGAGCAAAAAATGTACTCCTTATAGAACTCTCGGAAATGGGCAGCGCTATTATTGTAGACCCTGCTATGAGAAAACTCAAAGCAAACATAGAAGGCGAACTCTTTTTTGTAATTTTTTCTAAAAATAAAGTGAGTTTACAACTGCTTGAAACTGTGAAAGAAAAGAATATTTACACTATTGATGAAAGCTCAATTTTTAATTTGGCTACAAGCACTTTAGGCCTTTTAAGCTGGTGTCGTAAAAATGAAATAGACTCAGTTATAGATTTAGAACTCTTTTCTCGCTTTACAGCACTTCTGACTGCCACTTGTGGGGCTGTTAACCGTGTCGGTTTTCATGCTTTTCATAATGAAGGACTTTACAGAGGCGACTTTTTAACTCATAAAGTAGCCTACAATCCTCATCAACATATTGCAAAAACATTCATTGCTCTTGTAGATGCACTTTTAAGTGAAAAAGAAGAGTTGCCATATACAAAAAGAGTTATTCTTGACTCAGAAATCGAGATAGCAAAAGCAGTAATTAGTGATGAAGAACAGCTGGGTGTTCAAGCTATTATTTCTGAAATGTATGAGGGTTTTGAGAAGCAAAAAAATCCTGTTATTTTAGTCAACTCAAATGCCTCAGACCTTCTGCCTCAAAGAAGATGGGATAGAGATAATTATGGCGACGTGATTAAAAAAATATTAGCCTACAATCCACATGCCGTTATTCTTTTGACAGGTGCTCCTGCAGAAAAAGAAGGCGCACAGCTTTTAACTGAATATGTCAATGACCCAAGATGTATCAATTTTGCGGGAGCTGTGAAATTTCTACAACTCCCTGCTCTTTACAGTGTAAGTAAATTTATGCTTACAAATGACTCGGGACCTGCTCACTTTGCTTCTATTACCGATATGCACACTTTTGTTATTTTTGGTCCTGAGACACCTGCTCTTTACGGTTCACTTGGTCCGACTACGCCTATCTATGCAGGTATGGCTTGCAGTCCTTGTGTAAGTGCCGCAAACCACAGAAAAACGCCTTGTACAGACAATCAGTGCATTAGGGTTATCACGCCTGATTTAGTCTTTAACACTTTGAAATTTAAACTTGATGAACTTAACTCTTAAAGAACACTCTCTCTTTTTAACCTTTATCAGCTTTGTAGCCATCTTAAGGCTGACTTTAGCCCCATTTGTCGGGCTTGGAGTCGATGAAGCTCACTACGTACTTTACGCTTTAAACTTAGATTTAAGCTACTTTGACCACCCTCCACTTGTCGGATGGATTCAGTATATTTTTACCTCCATTTTTAACACTCACGAATTTGGCTCAAGAATTGGGGCTATTGTCATTGGGTTTGTAACATCTATTTTTGTTTATAAACTCATTTACGATATTAACAAAAAATCTAAAGAAGCATTTATAGCCGTTTTGGCACTCCACGCCTCTTTTTTATTTAATGCTCTTTTTATTATGCTTATGCCTGACACGCTTCTGTTTTTACTTATACTTCCTACTATTTTTACGGTTATTCAAATTGAGAAGAACAACTCTCTTGGCATGTGGATTTTTCTTGGTATTCTTCTTGGTTTGGCAGGCCTCTCAAAATACACAGCCATACTTTTTATAGTTCCTATACTCTTGTACTTTATAATTAAAAAAAGGTACGAGCTTTTTTATACTCCAAAAATTATTCCCGCCATTCTTATAGCATTGGCTATAATCTCACCCGTAATTATCTGGAATATTCAAAACGACTGGGCGAGTTTTTCTTACCAGAGTGAGCATGTTGTGGGAGAAAATGGTATAAACTGGAGCGCATTTTTTAGCTCAATCGCTGCTCAAATAGGTGCCTACAACCCTTTTCTTTTTCCCTTGGCTTTTTACGGGCTCTACAAAGCACTTCGCAGTAAAAACTCTACACTCTTTTTAACCGCTCTTTTTGGCTTGGTTTTAATACTTTTTTTTACCTATGCCTCTTTGCATAAAACCGCCCTGCCTCACTGGAGCGCACTTTTTTATATGCTTTTTATTCCTATAGGCAGTTATTATGTTTTTCGCACTTCAAGTAAAGCTATAAAATATTTAAAATTTGCCATAACTTTTGGGCTTTTGCTCAGTGCTCTGGCTTATGCAGAACTCGGTTTTAAATTCATACCTCTGCCAGACTATCAGTCTCTTCATCGCGATATTTACGGCTGGGATACCATTATGAAAAAAGCGAACGAGCAAATAACAAATGCCGATACGCAGGCGATAGCCGTGACAAACTGGACACTTGCTTCTCGCGCACTCTACTACAACAGAGGCTATAACTCCTCGGTTTATCTCATTGACGACAGAGATGACCAGTTCGATATTTGGCAAAAACAATCTCCCCTTGGCAAAGATTTAGTTGTTATAAACACGCACTTTTTCACTAAAAATATAGCAAAAACTATGCAGTGTGATGAAGTGATTCCACATGCCGAGTTTGATATACTTTTAAACTCAAATAAAGTAAACACCATTGAGTTTGTAATATGTAAAAACTATCAGGGGCTTAAATGATTTTCTCAAAAAAGCAGTATCTTCTATTTACAGCATCTTTACTCTCACTCATATTTCTTTCCTACTTCTTCGTGGACAAAACCATAGCCAAGTACTTTATAGCCAATGTTTCTACTTATGAGGGTATTGGAGATTTTATAAGTATCTGGGGTGAGTCTCACTGGTATATAGCAACCGCAGTTATTGGCTTTATAATATTTAAATATTTTAAAAAAAATGAACTCTTTGCACAACGATTTCTTTTTCTTCTCTATGCAAATATTTTTTCCGGACTTATCAGCCTTGTACTCAAACATCTTTTTGGTCGTATAAGACCTTGGGGAATGAGAAACGATGGTGATGAGTACGGATTTTTGCTTTTTCAAAATTTCGATATGGGTTTTGTAGAAAAGATGAAACATCACGCCTTAACTTTAGCCGATTCACCGACGACTTACACCTCTTTTCCATCAGGACACACGACAACTGTTTTTGCGGTTTTTACCTATCTGTGCCTGCTTTTTCCAAAGTATTTAACTCTTTGGCTGAGTCTTGCAGTTGTTCTTTCTTCTAGTAGACTGTTGGCAAACGACCACTTTGTAAGTGATATTTTTGCCGGCATTATAGTCGGTACTATCTCAACTATGTTTATATATTCCAAAATGAAGGAAAAAATTGAAAAAGTTTATTAAAAGAGCACTCCTCTTTGTAGTTATCATAGCCTCTATATACGGTATCGGAAGAGTTATAGATGTAAGTTATGGAAGCTATGTTTTTGTAGAGCGTCAGCCTTATATGGTTATGCAGACAGCAAAATCCATAACTATAAAATGGCAAACGCCAAAAGCAGAGATTGGAACTTTGGCATACGGTCTTTCTCCGGAGAATTTAAATCACGTGCTTTTAGAAGAAGTAGGATCTGACAAACACTCTATAAGCATTCCAAAACTCAAAGAGTGTACAAAATATTTCTATTCTGTAACATCTCCATCTATGAGTATTGACAACGAGGGAAGAAGTTTTAGCACCCTATGTCAAAACGCCGACTTGCAACGACTATGGGTGATTGGTGACAGCGGAGACAGAGGAGCAGGACAGGCAACAGTCTATAATAAAATGCTTGGGTACATTCATAATGACTTTTCTCAGCTCAATATGTGGCTTTTGCTTGGTGATAACGCTTATTCAAGCGGAACGCAAAAACAGTTTAACAAGGCTTTGTTTGAACCCTACAAAGAGCTTGTAAAACGTTTTGTTCCTTGGGCTGTTACAGGCAATCATGATACAAGAAGATGGGCATTTTACGATATTTGGAATTTTCCTACTAAGGGCGAATCCGGCGGGGTACCAAGCGGGAATAAATACTTCTACTCAATAGATAACGGAAATCTCCACATAGTAATGTTGGACAGTGAAAACCCCAGTTTGGACAGCGACGGCGATATGGCAAACTGGTTAAGAAAAGATTTACAAGCCAATACAAAACCATGGACAATTGTAGTTTTTCACACACCTCCTTATACGGACGGCGGACATAAGTCAGATGATGAGTATAACAGTGGCGGACGGATGGTAAATATGAGAGAAAACTTTGTCCCTATCTTTGATGAATTTGGAGTTGACTTGGTTTTAAACGGTCACTCTCACGGCTATGAGCGTTCAAAATTAATGCTAAATCATCTTGGAAAAAGTAACACGTTTGATGCTAAAAAACATCTTGTTCAGGATAATGATTCATGCTACACAAAACAGCTAAAAGCTACAAAAAACAGCGGTACTGTCTATGTTGTGTGCGGTTCCTCTTCCAAACTCGACAGTGCAACGCTCAAACATCCGGCAATGCCTTTTAGTCATCAAAAAATGGGAAGTCTCATTTTAGAAGTGACTCCAACAACACTTACGTCCAAATTTTTAACTGTTTTTGGTACTATTGCAGATGAGTTTACAATTAATAAAAATAATTCCGAATGTAAAAACACAAAAAAAGGAAAATAATGAAAGATCTCATAAGTATAGTTATTTTAGCCGCTGGAAAAGGCAGCCGTATGAAATCACCTAAAGCTAAAGTTCTTCACAACATAAGCGGAAAACCGATGCTTTACCACATCATAAAGTCTTCACGTGAGATTTCAAACGACATCACAG
>MNYP01000027.1 GCA_001873135.1 Helicobacteraceae bacterium CG2_30_36_10 | reverse complement strand
TTCAATTATCTTATTAGAGATATAACTTTTATTTATTTTTATAGGATTACTCTCTTCATACCACATATAGACATTAAATAAAGTATACATAAGTTTATTTGTGTCTCTATAGTTTCCTCTAGTTAGTTTATGTATTAAATCAACTGAACTATTTTGGAACATATTAGCTGTGTCAAAACAATTAGCTTTCATAAGCTTCTTTTGTATATATATTTTTAACTCAGCACTAGAAGCATTCTCTAATTCTACACTTTCCCAAATTCTAGTTTGAAAATGCTCTTTTGCAATAAGGTCTTCTTTTTCAGTTTTATGTAAAGTGATTACAAATTTAACTTTTCTTGTGTCAGAAAGTAATCTTATTTTCTCCATTAAAGCGGAAGAATAGAGTTGCGCTTCATCTAAAAGTACTAAATATATTTCACCATTGGAATTTTCATTCATTATTTTCATAAATTGTGTAAAGTTTAGCTCTCCACTATATTTAACATCAAGTAAATCTTGAGCAAGGGTTTTAAAAAATTCACTTTCATCAAGAATAGGAGTGCTGTACAGATGCACAGTCTGCGTAGACGATAAGTCATGGTAGAGTTTTGTGAGAAACATACTTTTTCCAGTTCCTGGCTTGCCATAAAGAAGTATCATTTTCAGTGGTTTTTTAACAGAGTCTTTTAAAGATTGGTAAATTGTAGAGACTCTGTCTAGTTGTATATAATCTTTAGCATTAACTGTATCTAAAAAGATATCTCTAGAGTTTTGAAAGATACTAGATTTCATCTTCCTCTTTCTCCGAATTAGTAGATTTTATGGAATCTAAAAGTTTATCTTTTAAGCCTTCGTATCCTAAATCAGATAGTGATAGCTCATTGTTCTCTTTGCCTATAATATGTGGTTCTATAATGATTACAAGTTCTTGAACATTTCTAACTTTATTTTCCCACTTAAATAAATAACTAAGACCAGGAATATCTCCTAAAATAGGTACTTTATGCATCACTTGAGAATGACTTGTATTGATTAAACCACCAAGAATAATTCTATTTCCATCTTTAACGGTAACTACAGAAGATAATTGACGACGATTTAAATCCGGAGGCATAATTCTATTTGCCGAGTTAGTACTGATTGTCTCTGTTGTTTCTGAGAGAGATGGATTAATTTTTAGTGTTATTGTTTTATCATCAGCTATTTCAGGAGTTATGTCTAGTAAAACACCGGCAAAAACTGATTTAACTTCATCATTTTGTGTAGTAGCAGCGACTCCGCCCCCTGTTCCTTGTTGATTAGTTGATTCTTGAATTTTATAAAAGTACTCTGTTCCTGCTGTTATTAGAGCAGGCTGATTGTTGAGTGTCAAAACCTTAGGGTTAGAAATTGAGTTTACATTACCTTGTGTTTGCAAAAATTTTATAACTTCTTTTAAAGTTCCTCCGCCCTCAACTGTAACAAAGCCTGTCGGATCATATGATGTTCCAGCCCCATCAGTAATTGTTCCCTTGCCATAGCTAGCTTTAATGGTTATATCTTGAAGTGCATAAAGTTGTTGCCAGTCTATCCCAGTCGTCTTGCCTTTTTGCATTGTAACAGATAAAAGTTGTACATCAATGAGCACTTGCAGCTGTACCTTTTTTTGAAGCCTCTCTAAGTAACTCTCAAGTCTTGCCATCTGCTTTGTAGTTGCAGTTACTGTAATAAGTCCTGCATTTTTATTTATAATTGGAGCTTCTGCCTCGTAAATATCATTGGGTCTGTTCAAAACTCTACGAAGTTCAAGATCCAGGTCCGTCCAAAATTTCACTTCATCTTCTGAGGTTATTGTAATTCCAGACTGGGCATTAGAAGTACTACCTGCTGCTCCACTAGATGTTCCAACAGATGCTCCAGCTCCTGTAGCACCCTGTGCATCAGATGAAGAGCTTAGTGTTATATCAGTACTTCCGCTTCCTTTTCTTTGAGAGAGTATATAGTCGATGCCAAAAACTTTAGTGCTAAGGTATGAAAGTTTTAATATATTATTTTCTAACTTGTAAGATAAGTTGTTTTCTTTTAAAATAACGTCTAAAACTTCATCAATTGTTAAGTTTTTTAAGTGGGTTTTATTAAGTTTTTTTTCTAGAAACTTTTCGGCATGTGAATCAGTAACAATAACACTAAACTCACACTCATCACTTAGTTGCTCAATGAAATCAATGATTCTTGTGTCTTTTGTTGAACTTATACTAAAAAGTTCGTAAGAACAATCAGCACTAATACTGGTTGACAAAAGAACTGCTAAGAGTGTCGTGCATATTGAAGATCGTCTTAATTTCATTGCGGTATCCTACTTGTTTTTAAATTTTAGATTTTGATTTGTACTATTTGTTGATAATACCAATCTTTTACTGTTTTTAGTTAAGACTACAGAAGTTCGGGTTATATCTAAAATCGTATAACCTTGCACACTATCATTTGTTTTATACCATGTACCACTAATTAAAGCAGATTTATTCATAATCGCATCGAGATACAAAATTTTATTAGATGTTGTAGGCTTACTTATCTTTGCAGTACTAGATGCTATAGTAGGACTGGATGATACCGGCTTATTTGAAACGGTCTTTGTGCTTTGTTTGTTTAAAAAAATAAATGGATTTTTTAAATTAGAAACTGCAGAATTACTTAGCCCTTTTCTTGGAGGTTTTATAGCATTTATCTGTTCATCCACCCAAGCAAGTTCATTAGAACTAAGCACAACTGAGAATAAAAACAAAAAACTTATAATGATATGCTTTTTCATTAGTATGTAATCCCCCAAACTGAGATATCTAAATTGGTGTTAAGTGCATCTTCTGCTTTTATTTGTAAGCCATGAACATCAACAACTAACTCACTCTGTTCAAGTGAATTTATAAACTTTAAAGTATCTGTATATTTTCCTGAAATTTTAAGAGTTATATCTAGTATATGTCCAAAAGATTTCTTATTTAAAGCATACTTATTAGTAAAGTTTATAACTTTTATATTATATTTTTTTGCATTTATGGAAACAGAATGTAAATATTCTCCCCAAGCTCTTTCATCATAGATAAGAGAGGATATGGTTTCAATTTTAGTTTTTATATATTCGTTGTTCTCTTGATGTATAAGCGTTTGGGCTTTGGCTTTTTTAATCTCACTTTCTAATTGTGCTATTTTTGTTTCTGGATTGTATTGTAAAAACATATTATCTGCTTTTATTTTAGATTCAAGAGTAGTTATTTTTACGTTTTGCTGCTCAAAATCATTTGCTGAGCTGTCCCAAAAGAGTAAATATGAAAAAGCAAATATAGCACCAAAAATCATAATATATGTCATATATATATCTTTTTGACCTTTTTCTTTAAAAGCTAAATCTATTTTTTGTAAGTAGTCTTCAATATTGATTTTCATAATATTTTTACCTTTAACTCAGCAAAGTATTTTTTATTATCTTTGTTATGAGAAATTTCTTCTAACGAAAAATGGAATTTATTTTCATATATTTTAGTTAAGTGCTCTATAAGTTGAGTTACCCTTTTATCACTTGATGACACTAGATTAAGCTTAAAAATTTTTGTATCTTCTTCTTGTAAGTAAGACAATGTTTCAATCTGAACATTGTATCTATTTAAATCCTTTGTAAACTGAGCTAAAAGCTTAGATTTCATAGGGTAATTAACTTTTACATCATGAATTTTAATGAGTGTTTCTTTTTTCTCTTTGTATTGTTGTTTTTCTTGAGTAAGTAAAGCAAAAGCTTTTGCTTTATCAGCTTCTCTATTTTTTATAGTAGCTTCTCTTGTCGTTTTAACATTATGCAATTGTGTATATTCTGCTTGTAATAAATCGTGCTGTAGAATTTGTGCATACGTAAGTATCCAGTAAGTTACAGGGTAAATAAACGCAAGAAGAAGAGAGGCTGCTATGAGTATTGCAAGTTTTCCACTCTCTCTTTCTTGAAATTTTGGAGGGCGTGGATAAGAGCTGAAATTACACTCATATCTTTCTTTTTCGGGTAAAGTGGTATATATGTGCATAAGTGCATGAATTTGATCTATATATGTACCTTCACTCTCAAAGCCATAATCAAATTCGAAAGTACTACTTTTAATGCCTAATTCAGCTTCAGCCATTTCATCTAATTTTGTTACTGTATAAATTTGTGAGCCAATATATAAGTGCTCAGTTTTATCTATTTCAAATGCTCTTTTAACAAAAGTTAAAATATCATTTACATTTGCAAAGATTTCTTTATATAGTTTTATGAAATGTTCTTTGTAATCACTTTTTGTTTCACGTAAATTATGATTTGTTAGAAATTCTAAGAAATCTTCATATTCTACTCTTTCACCATAAAGCTCACAAAATCTTTCATACATCTGAATAAAAGAATATTTAAGTGATTTTGTATAAACAAACTCTTTGTTATTGTAAAACGCTACAAAAGCATCATTTTCTTGAAAGTAAACAAAACAGTGTGCACCGCCACTTTCTATGATTTCCTTTGAATAGAGTGATTTAAGAAGTAGAGAATTAGGTATAATTACATCAATATACTTTATTCTTTCTATAGTCTCTTGAAAAGTCTCTTTGATGGTTAGTGGATCAACAATAAAAACCTGAAAATATCTATTTTCTGCATCAAGAGTGTTGTAGGTTTCTATAAATTGAACTTGGTAAGTTACGGCTTGGTCTAATCCTAGTTCGTCATATACTTTGTTGTTTATTGCATCATATAAATCTTCATCAGGTATATTTTTGGTTATTTCAATTTGACTTGTTATAAAAGCATTTGTATTTAAATATGAAATTACAAATTGATTCTTTATATATTCTGGTGAAGAAGTCTCAGTTAGAAAACTAGACATCCCACTTAAATAAGTCTTTTTATACGGATTTACCGAAATTACGCTCGAAAAAGAGTGTAGGCTTTCTTTGCTCATTAATTACAACCTATTTAAAACGAACCATTAACATGGAACAAAATTTATCATTTTTATAAAACTCTACCCTATAAATATTATTACCATTATCTACAGAAAACTTTTTCTCAAGCTGACTTAAAGTTACCTTTAAATTACTTTCATCTGAAGTTTTTATAGATTTAAAGCCAATAACATTCACACGAACACCTTCGTTCCTCAGCACGATAAAATCGTCATTTACAAAAAAATCTGAAGCCATATCAACAGAATTTAATTTTCCATCAATTTCAATATCAAACTTTTCTGGACACTTTTCAGCCATTTCAAAGTATTGAGGTATTAACGTTACTATTCGTTTATTTCCAATATCAACAATATATGTACCATTTTCTTTCGTTATACTACCTAATGGATGAGAGAACTTAAATATGTTACTCATTGATTTTATCGGAATATAGCTTAAAGATTTTTTTATAGTGCTTAAATTAAATAAAATATTATTATTAATCTCTAAAAACCCATAATTTGTTAGTAAATTATCCAACATATCTATATTTAATTCAAAATCTCTAGTAAAGGATATTTGCATGATTGTCATAAATTCTTCAATTGCCAGAAGTTGATAAAAAACTTTTTCTGATAAAGATGATAAATGCTTGCTACTTTCTATTGCAAAGGCTGGTTTATTATTTGTGACCGCAAAGTACGTGAGTGAAAGTTGCATAGCTTCATCATCGAATTTTGTTTTAGTATTTTTAACATTAAAACCGTGGTGCTCTTGAAGAAGTTTTTTATTCAAGTTATCTTTAACTGTTGAGGCTATGTCATTTAAATTTCCAAAAAGTTGATTTGGGTTAAGTGTGCATTGGTCAATGACACATGTCTGCCCCCAGGCATTTGGATTAAATATTTTACCGTGATTCTCTGCTCTGTAGAAACCATGCCCATCATGTAAGTTTAAAACCAGTGACACTTTTTTTGAAGTTATAATTTTTTTAATCTCTTTGATAGTGTTTGCATCTTTATCATCTTTTTTTATTACAGCAAATTTTCTGTTCATATCACCGTTAATACCTCTTTTATCCGCTTGAATACTGGATTGATTAAGATTAGGTACTATCCATAAGTTTTTAGAAGTTATATTATAATGAGTGGCTAGTATGGATGCGGCAAAATAACCACCTGGTTCGTCGCCGTGTATTCCACCTATTACTAAGAGCGTTGTATTTGAGTCTTGATTCTCTTGTTTGATTAGTTGGACATTGGCGGAGACATAACTATATGTAATAATAAGGATAGAGAAAATTTTGAACCAAAGAAAATTCATAGAGTACGCTTCTATTTTTCTGTAAATATTTGTATAACATTATTTTCACTAAGCT
>MNYP01000121.1:6008-12410 GCA_001873135.1 Helicobacteraceae bacterium CG2_30_36_10 | reverse complement strand
GTATCGGTGTACAACTACAGTGAAAAAACCGTCTTAAACTACATCAACTCAAGTGAGCAAAATATCTCCGTTTTGGTATCGACTTATCAGTCGTTTAACAAAGCCACAAACTCCATCAACAAAAGCAAGATAGAACAAAGCCTCATCGGCAGAGCAAAGAGCTATATGCAGGCACTTGCACAGCTTCGCCCCGTGATAATTATAGATGAACCGCATAGATTTGAAGGCAAACAAACAGCAAAATACTTAAGTGAGTTCAATGCACTTTTTACTCTGAGATTTGGAGCGACCTATAAAGGCGATGAATACAAAAATCTTATTTATACCCTTGATAGCGTTGATGCTTTTAGTCGTGGACTTGTAAAAGCCATTAGCGTTGATACGGTGGGCAATGAAAATGTAGATGCCCATACGATAGAGCTCAAAGAGGTAAAAGGTGCAAACCAAAAAAACTATGTTGCCAAAATAGAGTACAAAGATATCAACTCAAAATCTCAAACGATAGAGCTAGAACTTGGGGAGAATTTAGGCGGGAAATCAGGTATCGAGTATCTTACTAGCTATGTGGTTGAAAGAATCACAAAAGAGGATGAAAATTTTGACTTTGTCAATGAGCTTTTTGTAGTAGTACCCTCAACCGAGAAAGATTTTGTCAGCTCAATCCAAAACGAGATAAGCCAAAACAGTATCAGGCAGGTCTCAAAAGTATTTAACGAAGATACAATGGTGGACAATGCCATCACTACAACTGCGAGAAATGCGGTTAAACTTTTAGATACATTGGCTGAGATGGGCTTTATATCAATCAGTGATGAGGATATAAGTGAGATAGTACTCTCAAAAGAGCAGTACAGCAAACGAGCTAAAGAGTTAGAGCGTCTTGATGTCAAAGGGTGTGATAACGAAAAACTAAAAGAGTACTTTGACAGTTTTTACCAAACAACCAGCCGCATCAAAGCCAAAGACAGATCAGCACTCAAAGAGAAGGGAAAAATCAAAATCCATCAAGAAAACTTTGCAAAATTTAGAAAACTATGGGATATTTTAAATCATGATGCCGTGGTAAAATATGATATAAATAGTGAACTTTTAGTGCAAAAAGCAAAAGAAAAAATCAACCGAAATTTTATGATTGAGGGTCAAGATATCATCATAAAAAGAGATAAAAATATTGAAAACAAAGAGAAACACGATAGCCAAAGAGAGAGTGTTACGGTGCAAACACACTCTATATTTACACTCTATGAATTTGTAAAAGCTCTCTCAAATAACACAAAACTAAGTATGCAAACAGTTGCAAAAGTCTTGTCTGAAATAGACAAAGAGAAGTTCGCGCTTGTACCGAAAAATGAAAATTTTGCACTCAAAAAAATAGAAGAACAACTCATAAGTGCAATCTATGAAACCATCATTAACAAAATTTCTTATGATTTAAAAGAGATAAAAACATGCAATACCTCCCTAACTGATGAAAAAGGGACTATGAAAGATTTTATTTATAGCGGAAGTTTGGGTGTGGAGAGTTACAAAATTTCTAAAAAATCTATCAAAGCAAAATCAATCTATGATGAAGATTTTATGGAAGTCGACAGCGAGATAGAAAAAAGCACTATAGATGAGTCAGATGACAAGCGAATTATCGTATTTGGAAAATTGCCACGCGTGAATATTCCCACAGCTCACGGAAAAAACTACAATCCTGATTTTGGTTATGTGATAGAAGAGAATGATAAAAAAGAGTTGTATTTTGTGGTAGAAACGAAGGGATATGATACCTTTGACGCCATAAGCGATAGTGAAAAACTAAAAATCAAAAGTGCCGAAGCCTTTTTTAAAGAGTTGCAAAAAAAAGGGTTTAACGTGAAGTACAAACCTAAACTCAACAGCCCTGAGTTGACTCAAATGATTAGCGATATAATTTTGGATTAAGGTCGGCATGTGGAAACTTCAAAGATAAAAAAATTATTAGATGCGCAAGTGCTCAAGTGCAACACTTTGGGTGAAATTTCACAGGAGAGACTTGACCCAATTTTGGTGGCGTATCGCTATAAAGACCCGAGCATTTCGCTCATTTGTGCGCTTTTTTCTTATGGAAATGTTAAGCAGATTGTGAAGTTTTTGGACTCGCTTGATTTTTCGCTTCTTACTCAAAGTGACGATGCGATACAAGAGGCTCTTAAAAACCACTACTACAGATTTCAGACAAGCCAAGATGTTATAGCTCTGTTTATCGCACTCAAAAGATTAAATGAAAAAACTACTTTGGAAGATGTTTTTAAGAGCGGATATGAAAGCAACAAAAGCACACTCGAGGGTGTAAATGCTCTTATAGTAATGATTACAGATCTGTTTCCACATGCCAGCAAAGGGTATAGCTTTTTAACTTCAAAAGTAACTACAAAAACTAAAGGTGCCGGTGCACTTAAACGGTGGATGATGTATTTGCGATGGATGATAAGAGATGATGCTATAGATATGGGGCTGTGGAAGGGCGTAAACAAGGGTGATTTGATTATGCCGCTTGATACGCATACTTTTAAAGTTTCCAAAAAACTTGGGCTTCTAAGTAGAAACAGTTATGATTTACAAGCAGCTGTGGAGTTGACGGAGAGTCTAAAAAAGTTTGACAAAAGTGACCCTTTGAAGTATGATTTTGCTCTGTACAGGCTAGGGCAGGAGAAGATAATTTAACTATGAAAAATCAAACAAATAGTAAAGGACAAAAGTAGTCTTGATTAAGCTTCAAAAAAATCTTCTCAAGTGGTATCAAACGCATGGCAGACACGATTTGCCTTGGCGAAATACAGATAACATTTATCATATTTACCTCAGTGAGATTATGCTTCAACAGACGCAAGTGGGCAGGGTTAGAGATGAATATTATCCGCAATTTTTAGAGCAGTTTCCTACTCTTGAGGCTCTTTGTAATGCTCCGCTTGATAATGTTTTAGCCGCTTGGAGCGGTTTGGGTTACTACAGCCGCGCTAGAAATCTTCATAAATCTGCTCAAATAGTACAAAATAATTTGCCCAAAACTGAGGAAGAGTTACTTAAACTCCCTGGCATCGGTCAATATACCGCAAGTGCGATTTGTTGTTTTGGCCACCATCAAAATATTCCCGTAGTTGATACAAATATAGCAAGAGTTATAAAAAGATTTTTTGCTCTGGATAACCCCTCAACTCTTGGCATGTGGAAAGTTGCCGCGGAGTTTGTAAATGCTAAAGAGCCAAGAAGTCATAACCTAGCTATGATGGATTTGGGTTCCATGATTTGTCTGCCCAAAAATCCGAAGTGTGAGGAGTGCCCGCTTCGCAAAGAGTGTCAAGGTATTTTAGAGCCCCAACTTTACACGCAGACAAAGAAAAAAGAGTATGAATCACTTGATTTATTCTACGGTATTTTGATACAAAACAATCAAATAGCACTTACTCCGGCATGTGGAAATATGTACAAAAATATGCTTGAACTTCCAGAGGTCGAGCCCATAGAAAAGGACTTTATAGCAAGGTATAAACACTCATATACAAAATATCGTCTTAATGTCAACTTGTACACCATTGAAGAGACAAGCAGTGAAATAGTTTGGGTTGACTTATCAAGACTAGAACTCGCACCAATCTCTTCGCTTGTCAAAAAAGCGAAAAAATTTATAAATGAAACTCTTATTCAGTTTGCAGACTACAAGGTTGGCGATATATTTGTCGAGTAAGGCGGAGTGTAATTTAAAAATCTGGCATGTGGAAATGATTGTCTAAATATTTTAACCGTTTTATGTCAGGGTATTGTATATAACCATTTTTCAATTAGTTTGCTATAATGAGCTAATTATTTAAAACGAGGATTTATTATGGAGTGTGAATTGCCATCAGTTAATTCAAATAAACAAGAAATTAAAGAAATTTTTAAAAATATTAAAACTATTGCAGTACTTGGTCTCTCACCTGATGAGACAAAAGATAGCCACAGAGTTGCAAAGTATTTGCAAGCTGCAGGGTACAAGATAGTTCCTATTTATCCAAAAGGCGAAACTATACTTGGAGAAAAAGTTTACGCTTCACTTGCAGAGGTTCCCTTTGCTGTGGATATGGTAAATATCTTTAGAAAATCTGACGCTCTTTACGCCATTACAGATGCCTGTATTGTAAAAGGTGATGTCAAGGTTTTTTGGGCTCAAAAGGGTATAGTAAACAATGTTGCTGCAAAAAAAGCAGAAGATGCAGGAATGAAAGTCGTTCAAAATATGTGCAGTATGGTAGAACACCGCTCACTTTAAAAAGGGTTAAATTGTTAGATATAAAAAAAATTTACGAAGCAAAAGAGCGTATAAAAGAGGTTGTTGTAGACACGCCTTTTTCTTATGCTCCATATTTAAGTAATATTTCCGGTTGTGAGGTTTACTTAAAAAAAGAAAATTTACAAGTTACAGGCGCTTTTAAAATACGAGGTGCCTACAACAAAATAGCTTCTTTGAGTGAAGCAGAAAGAGCATGCGGAGTTGTCGCTGCGAGTGCCGGAAATCATGCTCAGGGAGTTGCACTTTCGGCTTTAAAGTTTAATATTAAAGCTGTAATTGTGATGCCTGAATCTACACCGCTGACTAAGGTAAACGGTGTGAAACACTATGGGGCAGAGGTAATTTTGGCTGGTACAAATTATGATGAAGCCTATGCGTATGCTTTAACGTATGGCAAAGAAAACTCTCTAACTTTGGTTCATCCATTTGAAGATGAAGAAGTTATGGCAGGACAGGGTACTGTAGCACTTGAGATATTAGAGAAGTGTGAAGATCTTGACGCTGTTATTATCCCTGTGGGCGGTGGCGGACTTATCTCGGGAATGGCAAGCGCATTTAAAAGCATTAACCCTAAAATAGAAGTCATAGGGGTAAGTGCAAAGGGTGCTCCGGCACTTAAAAACTCTTTTGACTTAGGTCAGGCTATTGATTCTACGAGTGTAAGAACCATTGCTGATGGTATAGCAGTGAGAGATACCTCCAAGATTACTCTCTCTCATATACTTGGATGCGTAGACAGGTTTATAAGTGTTGATGATGAAGAGATTGCAAATGGAATTTTGTTTTTATTAGAGAAACAAAAACTTGTTGTTGAAGGTGCCGGGGCAGTCGGTGTAGCTGCCTTGCTTCACAATAAACTCGAGCATTTAAAGGGAAAAAAAGTAGCAGTGGTGTTAAGCGGCGGAAACATGGATGTTACACTTCTCTCCGTTATCATCGAAAAAGGTCTTTTAAAGTCCGGCAGAAAAATGAACGTAACTGTCACTTTAGTTGACAAGCCCGGCTCACTTATGAGATTTACGCAGATACTCCAAGAGCTAAATGTAAATATAGTCCATATTGCCTATGATAGAACTTCTATATCGCTTGAGTATGGTGATGCACACGTTACGGTTCACATGGAAACAAAAGGTGAAGAGCATCAGTCGCAAATTAAGGCTGTATTACAAGAAGAAGGGTATTTAAGAGGCTAACTATGACTCCAATTAAAAAAAGTAAATTATCGCATCCAATTATTTTTGTTAAAATATTAGATGATGGTACTCTTCTTTTAGTTGATACTCAAACAACTATTATGTATTTAAACAGAGATACTTTAGATGTTATAAATGGATTCAAAGCAAATATTGTACATTCAAGATATAAAACTAAGATTGTGGCATTTAGCAGTGATGGCGAGTATTTTGCTACACTCAGTTCTGATCGTAAAGAGTCAAAACTCTTTAATGCAAAAACAAAAAAAGCAATAGGAAAAGTTAATAGACATCAGGGGGAAGTCTCATGTCTTGCAATTGACCCAAAAAATAACTATATGTTTTCATGTGGCGACGATGGCAAAACTTTTGCGATGGATCTTATAAGTGGAAAATTGGCATTCACTCTTCCTCTGCATCTTGACGCAATAAACGATATTGCATTTAGTGAGAGCGGGCAGGTGTTAGCTACGACGGGCTACGACAAAAGAATCTCACTTTTTCATCTCTCAACCATGTCCCCAGGGCATAAGTTGGTTGCTCATACAGCGCCTATAATGAAGTTACAGTTTCTAAGCAATAATAGACTCTTTAGTGTAGACAAGGATTCTAAAGCTATTATCTGGGATTTGAAGAGTGCTAAAGTTATTATAAGACTCGAAGGTATTCATGATGATGTTGTCCATGTGACTAAAAGTTCAGATGGTCAGTTTCTGTTTTTAGGTACTGTGCTGGGATATATTATAGTTTATGAGCTTAAAAAGTATAAACTTCTTTCAAAAAAATATATTAAACTTGCTGCTTCTATAACATCACTTGAATTTGATGCAATAAACAACTATCTGATAATTGCGACAGAAGACAATGACTTGCTTTTTTATGACATATTCAAGGGTGAAGATAAGTTAAAAG
>MNYP01000121.1:0-5980 GCA_001873135.1 Helicobacteraceae bacterium CG2_30_36_10 | reverse complement strand
ATATTACAAAAAATCCACTTTTGGAGTATACAAAAGTTTATCAAAAAGTTGTAATTCTTTGGGATATTACGGTTGAAAAAATAAGAGAAGCACTTGAATTAAATGATAATAAGAGAGCAGAAGAACTCTTTAAAAGTTTTCAAAATATACCAGAAAAAAATGCAATTATGCAAAAAATTACTCAAGAGTTTTTGGAGTATAATAAATTTTCCACGCTTATTTCTCAGGGAAAAATACCACTAGCCTATGCTTTGGCAAATGCCCACCCAATATATAAAGAGTCAAAATTATATAAAGCTCTAGAGTCAAACTGGAAGAAAAATTTTATATTGGCCCAAAAATATTATATTGATCCAAAGGGAATGGATAAGGCTAAGGAAATTTTAGCGCCATACAGAGGAATTAGTGAAAAAACAAAGCTAATTCAAGAACTCTTCATAGAAGGTGATGTATATAGAAGACTTAAAGTCTCTATTGGGCAAAGAGATTTCAGAGGGTCGTTTGAATTAATAAAATTACACCCTTTTTTGAAAGAGTTCCCTGAATATACGGCTTTGATAAATTATGCAGATACTCTTTATATAAAATCACAGAAGTTATTAGAAGAAAATGATACGCACTCTGCCATAAAAATCTTAAGAGTATTAATGGATTTTACTGATTTTGAGGAGATTGCTAAAGGATTAATAGAAGAAGTTGAAGCTAAGCACAGGTTTTTTAATGCAGTGAGAGATGAAGATATAATATCGGCATATAATATTTTAGCCACTTCTGAAGAGCTGCAAAGTAGTGAAGAGGGCATGCTTTTACAAAAACAGTGGAACGATGATATTGCAAAAGCAAATGCTTATGCTGTTGAGGGAAATACTCTTGGCATTAAAAATGTTTTGAGCTCTTACATGAATATAAGCTCAAAGTTTATGTCTTTGGCAACGGTATTTGGTTGGGCATATATGATACAACTAGAACAGGCTGTTAAACAAAAAAGAGAGCAACAAACCATAGAAAATGGAATTAAAAATTATATTTTATCTTTCGGATTACAAGACCAGATAGAGAGTTTTTACAATATCTTTAAAAAATATTATCCACAGAGTAAGATGGCTTTAAAAGTGCAGACCAAAGGTTCTTTAAAGATGTGGAGACCTTCAATGATAGTAGAATCAATCTTAGATTAGTTTAGAACTTAGAAGTTACATCCGCCTTTAACCTAAAATATAGCTATTATTGCCTATAATAATCAACTTTTTAAAAAAAATATTATTATTATAGGAGACTTTTTATGCAAATTACTGGCGCACGAATGGTCATTGAAGCTTTTATAGCCGAGGGTGTAGATACTGTATTTGGCTACCCCGGTGGGGCAATTATGAACGTGTATGATGAAATCTATAAACAAAGCGGTTTTACTCATATTTTAAATCGTCACGAGCAAGCTTCTATCCATGCTGCTGAAGGTTATGCCAAAGCCAGCGGTAAAGTCGGTGTTGCAATGATTACGAGTGGACCGGGTTTTACAAATGCAGTAACGGGTTTAGCGGATGCCTATATGGATTCTGTTCCTTTAGTTGTTGTCTCAGGTCAGGTTCCTATGAGTCTTATCGGAACTGACGGTTTTCAAGAGATTGATGCAGTCGGAATTAGCCGACCGTGTACTAAACACAACTACCTTGTAACTGATGCTGCTGATTTGCCTCGTGTACTTAAAGAAGCTTTTTATATAGCGCGCAGCGGGCGTCCAGGTCCTGTGCATGTTGATATTCCAAAAGATGTTACAGCACAGATTGCTGAATTTAATTATGATGTTGAACTTGACTTAGAGACTTATAAGCCTCATACAAAAGGTAATCCTCGTCAGATTGTAAAAGTCATGGAGGCTATAGCTAAAGCTAAAAGACCACTTTTTTATCTTGGTGGCGGTATAATCAACGCTAAAGCAGCTTATGAGGTTAGAGACTTAGTTCATAAAACAGGTATTCCGGCAGTTGAAACATTAATGGCTCGGGGTGTTTTATCGTTCGATGATGAGTTACTCATTTCTATGCTCGGAATGCACGGTTCTTATGCTGCAAATATGGCTATGAGTGAAACAGATTTAGTTATAGGTCTTGGGGTTAGATTTGATGACCGCGTTACAGGGAAGCTTTCCGAATTTGCAAAAAATGCAGATGTTATTCATGTCGATATTGATCCGGCAAGTATTTCTAAACTTGTAAATGCTGATTTTCCAATTGTTGGGGATGTTAAAAATGTTGTAAATGAAATGATAGAACAATCCGGGCATATTAATCCGGACAAGTATGAGTCTTGGAGAGAAACTATTTCTCACTTTGATGAGTTGCATCCTTTAACATTTCATGAAGATACAGATAGGTTAAAACCTCAATGGGTTGTAAAGCGTGTCGGTGAACTTCTTGGTGATTCCGCCAATATCTCTACCGATGTCGGTCAGCATCAAATGTGGGCAGCACAGTTTTACCCTTTTACCCGTCCAAACCAATGGATAACCTCCGGCGGACTCGGAACAATGGGTTTTGGTTTTCCGGCTGCAATAGGCGTTAAAACAGCGTGTCCAGATAAGATAAGTATTAATTTTACGGGCGATGGCTCAATTTTAATGAATGTTCAAGAACTGATGACAGCTGTTGAGAGAAAAATTCCTGTTATTAATATTATTCTTAATAACAACTTCCTTGGAATGGTTCGTCAGTGGCAGACACTGTTCTATGATAAGCGTCATAGTCAAACAGATTTAAGTGTTCAGCCTGACTTTGTTAAACTCTCAGAAGCTTTTGGCGGAATTGGTTACAGAGTTACTACTAAAGAAGAGTTTGATTTTGCACTTAAAGATGCAGTTGAGAAAAATATTGTTACATTTATAGAAGTAGTTGTTGAGAGATTTGAGAATGTTATGCCGATGGTTCCATCTGGCGGAAGCTTATTTAATATGATGTTATTAGAGAAAAAGGAGACAAAATGATGACTGAAAATAGTGAAAGAAGAGTTGTTTCAGTTATTGTTGTCAATGAGGCAAGTGTTTTGTCTCGTATAACAAACCTTTTTTCTGGGCGTGGTTATAACATCACGTCTTTGACAGTTGCCCCAATTCCCGATAGCAAGTACTCAAGACTTACTATCGTAACCTCGGGTTCCGTTCGTGTAATCGAACAGATTACTAAACAACTCCATAAGCTTATTTCTGTTCTAAGAGTCTATGAGCATGCTGATTTGGTTGAAAAAGAGATGGCCTTAGTGAAATTTCCAATAACTGAAAACCTTAGCGATGTAAATACTCTTTGTGAAGCGTATAATGGCAAGATTGTGAATGTTGGAGAGAATGTCGTTATTGCAATGGTTATAGACGAACCAAAAAGAATTGACAACTTCTTGGCTGTTATTAAAAGATATAACCCAAAAGAGATAGTAAGAAGCGGTGCTGTTGCACTTGAGCGATAAGTTATGAAGTTAAGCAATATAGCTAAAACTTTAGAAACAGAGTTTAGTGCTGAAGATATAGAAATTACTGGTATGAATGCTTTAAAAGATGCAACTTCTAGTGAAGTCTCTTTTGTAGCGAATTCAAAATATATAAAAGATATTCAAGACACTAAAGCGGCGGCTGTAATAGTGCCCGCATCTTTAGTCGAATATGTTCCGGAGGGTTGTGCAGCCTTAGTTGTTGAAAACTCTTACTGGTCAATGGCCATTCTCTCTAAACATTTTGCACCTGTTATTGAAGATGATGAACTTCCACATGCCAAGATAGGAGAGGGTAGTAAAATCTCTCCTAAAGCGGAGATAGCACACGGTGCCAAAATTGGTAAAAATTGTACTATTTTAGCTCATGTTTACATCGGTGCAGAGGCAGTTGTCGGTGACAACACTATTATTTACCCGAGCGTTACGGTTTATAGAGATTGTAAGATAGGGAGCGAGTGTATTATTCACGCTAACACGGTTATCGGCGCAGATGGTTTTGGGTTTGCTACAAATAATTTGGGCGAACATAAAAAGATTTATCAAAATGGAAATGTTGTTATTGAAAATGACGTTGAAATTGGCTCTAATGTAAGTGTCGACAGAGCTGTTTTTGGAACTACACTTATTAAAAAAGGTGTTCGCATAGACAATCTTGTCCAAATTGGACACAACTGTGAGATTGGTGAGTATTCAGTTTTTGTTGCCCAATCAGGAAGTGCAGGTTCTACAAAACTTGGACGCAATGTTGTAGTCGGCGGTCAAGCTGCATTTGCCGGACATTTAGAGATTGCACCATTTTCTACCTTTGCTGCAAGAAGCGGCATAACACATAACATTAAAGAGAGTGGTAAAACTTATGGCGGGTTTCCTCTGTTAGAGCAAAGAACATGGCTTAAACTTCAGGCAAAAATAGCTAGACTATTAAAATAAAAGAAGTTTTACTAGTGAAATGGGCTTTCTGCCGAAGGAAACATAGTGTTAACGTTGGTAGCGGAATTACTTCCGATACCGTGTCTAATAAATGAAGGGTTTCCTTCATTTTATGAAATAAAATTAAGGGATACGCAATGTCAAAAGTAATCAATTTAAGCGGAACGAAAAAAGGTGTTATTTCGGTAACTAAAATAGAAAAGCCATATGGCGAAAAGAGTGGTACAGTAGCAAGTATCGGTATATCTTTAGCGGGTAATTCAGAAGAGCCGGAATGGAAAGTACATATTCCAATGGCTAATCTTGACGAAGTTATCGAAGCTTTGAAAGCTTTAAAATAATTTTCCCCACATGCTTCTTGGCATGTGGAAATATTAAGCCTTAAGTTCTTTTACATACTCTGCAATTCTTGCAATACCGGTTCTTATAGTCTCGATATTAGTCGCAAAACTAAGTCTAAAATACCCCTCGCTTCCAAATGCAACACCTGGAACAACAGCCACAAGCTTTTTATCTAAGAGCTCTTTAGCAAAGGTAAGCGAGTCATTACTAACTTCTTTTGTGTTTACAAACAGATAAAATGCCCCATCAGGTTTAGTAACGCTCAGTCCATCAATGTCGTTTATAAGTTTCACAGCTTCATCACGACGTTCTATAAATGCTTTTCTCATCATCTCTATATCAGCGTCAGCACTGCCGTCGAGTCCTGCAATTGCAGCCATCTGAGTAATAGAGTTAATATTTGAAGTGCTTTGAGATTGAAGTTTTTTTGTGGCTTGTATAAGCTCAGTATTAGCTGCCGCCATATAACCAAATCTCCAACCGGTCATGGCTACAGATTTACTGAGACCATTGATGGTTACAGTTCTTTTATACATATCTTCACTTACCGCTGCCGCAGAGGTGAAAGTACCCTCATATGTGAGCTTCTCGTACATCTCATCACTTGCAACTATAATATCAGTTCCCTCTAAAACTTTTCCAATGGCTATAAGCTCTTCTTTTGAATAGATACAACCGGTTGGATTTGATGGAGAGGTAAGTACAAGCATTACTGTTTTTGGAGTTATAGCTGCTCTAAGTTGCTCTGGAGTTATTTTAAAACCACTTACATCATCTGTATGAATCTCAACAACCTTTCCGCCGCAGTACTTTACAAGCTCCGGATAGGTTACCCAGTAAGGAGCAGGGATAATAACTTCGGCACCATTTTGTATAGTTGCTGCAAAGAGATTAAATAAAGAGTGTTTAGCCCCATTGTTTGCAATAATCTGGTTTGGAGCATAACTTAGCCCATGATCTCTTTTTAGCTTAGTTGCGATAGCTACTCTTAATGGTAGAATTCCTTCAACGGCAGTATATTTTGAAAAGTTATTATTGATTGCAGCGATAGCAGCATCTTTTATAACTTGAGGAGTTGCAAAGTCAGGCTCACCTGCAGAAAAACTGAGGATATCTTTTCCCTCAGCTTTTAACTCTTGAGCAAGCGTAGTAATTGCGATTGTAATTGATTCAGATAGTATGTTAATGCGGTCTGTTAGCATTTAAACCCCTAATGGAAATATTGAAA
>MNYP01000142.1 GCA_001873135.1 Helicobacteraceae bacterium CG2_30_36_10 | reverse complement strand
AGAGAGAGGGAAACGCCTGGTCCCATTCCGAACCCAGAAGCTAAGCCTCTCATCGCTGATAATACTGCACCTGTCAGGTGTGGAAATGTAGGTCGCTGCCTAGTTATAATCGTTTTTAACTTCCTTTTATAACTCTTTTTATAACTCCTAAATCTCTTTTTTTTGCTCTTTACAATCTGTTTAACTTTATATACAATCACTGAAATTTACTTACCTGGATATTTATGCTTTTAAACAACGAATGGTCTTCTTTTTTGCAAAAAGAGCTACACTCAGATTCTTTTATAAAACTACAAAAATTTATAGATAATGAATATAAAAACAGAGTTGTTTTTCCACAATATGAAAATATATTTAGAGCTTTTAATTTACTCTCTCCTGATGAAGTAAAAGTTGTAATTATAGGACAAGACCCTTATCATGGAGCTAATCAAGCAAACGGATTAGCCTTTTCTGTTTGTGATGCGTGTAAAATTCCGCCATCTCTTGTGAATATTTTCAAAGAGTTGGTTGATGATGTTCACTGCAGAGTTCCAGCATGTGGAAATCTGAGTAAGTGGGCGAACGAGGGTGTATTACTTATAAATGCAGTTTTAACAGTAGTCGAATCGTTGCCCCATTCACATAAGAATATCGGCTGGGAAATATTTACTGATAGTGTCATAAGGAAACTCTCTGATGAAGAAGAAAATATAGTTTTTATTTTATGGGGCAATCCATCACAAAAAAAAGAAAAACTCATAGATAACTCTAAACATTTAATACTTAAAGCTCCCCATCCATCACCACTCTCTTCTTATAGAGGTTTTTTCGGCTCACGTCCATTTTCTAAAACAAATGAGTATTTGTTGGCATGTGGAAATAAAGAGATTGATTGGTGTCTTAATCAGTAACTATAAATTTTGCAACCACAGGAAGATGATCCGAATAACCTTCTCCTCTATGTTTATAAGGTTTATTTCTGTTAGTTTTCCATCTATTGATACTTTTACCTTTTAGAAGGTAGGTAGGATTATATGAAATTATAGATGAATTTTTATAATATACCTTTTCTCTTTTTAAAAGTGATTGAGAAATGAGTATATTATCTAAAGCCTCTTTTTCGCCTCTAAATATATAGGTAAATCTTTTATCTTCCTTTGTGTCATACCATAGATTATAAAAGTTTTCTTTTTCATAGTTTGCAAGTGAAGCTTCTTTATTTTGCTCTATGGTTTTTAAAATATGATTAATACCGGTTTTACCGTTTGTATCATTATGTTTTCTTTTTCTTTCAAATTTTTTATACTCTTCATAGTCTGAGTTAAAATCGCCAAGCAAAATTATATTTTTATCATATCCTAACTGTTTTATTCTCTTTTGGAGTGCTTTTGCTGACACGATTCGTCTACTTTCAGGCCCTGATTTTGATTTCCAATGGTTTATAAATAAGTAAATATCTTTTTTGTTTATTGTAGATTTGCTTTCTAATATATTTCTGTATTTAAACGTCGGTGTTACACTTAGCTCTTTTGCATAAACAAAAGGTATTTTACTCAGTAGTGCAACTTTAACTGTAGTATTTTTTTTGTCTGCTATTTTATAGTACTGATAATAGAGTCCATTTTGTTTAAGTGTAAATCTTAAATCTTTTAATGCTTCGAGTGATTCTATTTCCTGCAAGGCTATAATATCAGCGTCTATCTCTTTTATGACTTTTGCAATATTGTGTAGCTTTATTTTATATGTTCTCTTATTCCAGTTTGCAGAAGTGTCTGGAACGTACTCCAGATACTCATGCCCGCTTTTTTGTAAATCAAATAAATTTTCTACATTATACGAAGCAATTTTCAAAGTCTTATCTCCAAATATTAAAGTGATAACAAACACTAAAGATAGGAATATCTTCACTAATGAATGCCGTTTAATCTTAACAAGTTGTCCGGGTTTGGTTCTCTGTTGAGAAGTTCTTTAAATAGGAGCTCCATACTTTTTGCCCCGCCGCCATTGAGTATAATATCTCGATATTTTTGGGCAGTTTGCGAATCAAATATTCCCTCATCAACTATACTGAAATATGCATCTGCACTCAGTACTTCTGCCCATTTATAACTATAGTATCCAGCAGCGTATCCTCCGGCAAAAATATGTGCAAAGCCATTCTGAAATTTATTATACTCAGGAACTTTTATAAGCGCTGTCTCTTCTCTGATGCTATCAAGTAAACCTTGAACCTCTTTTTCATTATATAGTTTTGTATGCAACATAAAATCAAATAAAGAAAATTCCAGCTGTCTAACCATTCCCATAGCCGATAAAAAGTTTTTACTTTTAACTAGCTTTTGTATCATCTCATCAGGAATTATCTCTTTACTCTTGTAGTGCGAAGCGAATAGTTTTAGCACCTCAGGTTCATATGCAAAGTTCTCTAAAAGCTGTGAAGGAAACTCTACTGCATCCCATTCTACACCATTTACGCCGCTTACACCCGCTTCATTTACACTGCTGAGCATATGATGGATTGCATGTCCCATTTCATGAAACAGAGTTACAACATCATCATGTCTCAGCAGTGAGGGAGTCTTCTCGCTTGATGGCGGAAAATTACAAACTATAAATGCCGAAGCTAGCTGTTCTTTATCTTGTTCATTCTTGCAGTGAGCCTGCCAATTATGCATCCAAGCTCCACCGCTTTTGCTTTTTCTGGATTCCAAATCAGTGTATAATCTTGCGCGCAGTTTATCGTCTATATACAGATCATAACTATTTGCTTTTTCATCCCATAACTCTTCATCTACTTTAATAAATTTAATTCCAAAGAGTTTATTTAAAAAATCAAACATGCCATTGACAACATTATTTTGTTCAAAATAGGGGCGGTACAACTCTTCATCAATATCGTATTGTTCTTTTTTGAGAATTTCGCCATAAAATGCGGTATCAAAACTTTGTAGAGGTTGCGTAGACATTTTTTGAAGCTCTTGGAGTTCTTCATGGGCTTGCGCTTTTGACTTTGTTACAAGAGTAGTTAAAAAATCGAGTACGCTCTTTTCATCTTTTGCCATCTTGCTTGAGAGTGAATATGAAGTGTAGTTATCAAAGCCTAAAAGAGTACTCATCTCATGTTTTAAGGCTAGCAGTTCTTCGATGATTTGTCCATTTTGTGGGCATCTTGTCACGTAAGCATGGTAAAGCTCTTCTCTTATTTTTCGGTTTTTACCGTAAGTCATATAAGCTATATAAGAGGGCATTTGAAGAGTGAATCTATATTTTGTAATACCGTCCTCTTCAAACTCGGCACTCTCAATATCACTCTGCGACAATCCCTCTACGTCTTTAGCATCTGTAATAATATACTCATATTCATTCGTAGCATCGAGCAGATTTTGTGAGAACTTATTTGATAAATCGCTCTTTTTAATATTTATCTCTTGGAGTCTGCTTTTTGTCTTTTCATCCAAATGTGCACCGCTGAGTTCAAAGTTTAAAATATTGAGCGCGACTACTCTGTTTTGTTCATAGTTTAAACTCTCTTTCTCATTTTTTTGTATCTCTTTATATGCTTTATAAATATCTATATTTTGAGAGAGTTTTGTTGAGTACTCAGTAATAATCGGTAATGCCTGTGTATAAACGTCCTGACTTTTTTGCGAATTTTTTACTGAATTAATATGCGACAGAGGCGTGAAAAACTGGTTCATATATTCATCCATCATCTCTAATGGTTTCACAAAATTAGCGTATGTTTTATTTTCTATTTGTAGCAACTCTTGCGTATGTTTTGTATCTATTTCTATTTTTACGGACAGTTCTGCTATGAATGTGTCCACTTCTATTTTAAACTCTAAAAACTCTGGCATGTGGAAATTTCCTTCTTATTTATTTTATTTAATTTAAAAACTCAAACTAAGTGAACGAACTCTATTTAATCTTCTTCATCTCTTTTTAATTTTATGGCACCAAACTCATTTATTAAAATATCATCATATTTATCTGAATATTCTATGAGCCTTTGAATTGCTATTTTACCCTCTTTTTGTGTTAATGAAGCGTCAATAATTAAATAAGATATATAAATACAATTTTCATTTATAGAAAACTGCAGATAAGATAATTTTTCATTTTCTTCCAATAAATAATCATAAAGTTTATTGATGTTCTCTTTAGGAAGCGCACACAGTTTTGCATCACCGATAATAATGCCATTTTCATAATAATTTATTTCAACCCTCGCATCGCCGCTATCAACTCTCCATGATGCCTGCGCACGACGAGCCAGTGTAACATTTATATCCAAAGAAGCTAATATGTCTTCTATGAGTTTGGTCGGACCGGTTGGTTTGTAGCCTTTTCTTCTATGTCTTGCAACTTGAAGTTTAGTTCCACATGCCGGACAATAATCATTTTTTATATCTTCTTCGTTAATTAAATTTTTACAAGAATTACATCTAATTATATTTTTTCTTTTTAACTCTTTATAATTTACAAGAGCCTCTTGTATATAAAAATAGGGAAGGGCAAAACCTAAGTTATTTGCATTTTCAATAATAAAAGTATTAACCCCTATAACAAAACCGGCTTCATTTAAAAGAGGTCCACCGCTATTTCCAGGGTTTATTGCAGCATCAATTTGTATATATTCTAAGTCTCCATGAATTCTTGAAGCACGTGATACTATACCTTCGGTTGCCGTGTAGTTAAGTCCATAAGGATGCCCTATAGCTATAGTCGTGTCTCCGTCGCTTATGCTTTTTGTTGAGAGTTCTAAAGGGTTGTTTGGTTTAATAAAATCAAAACTTATAAAAGCTAAGTCATAGTAAGGGTCATCATATACAACAGAGGCAATAGTGCGTTTTATTTTTTTAGCCGAAATTACCACCTCTTTGAGTCCGCCGACAACATGCGAGTTTGTTACGATTAATTCACCGATAATAAAACCCGTACCCGTTCCGTAAGGCGTCATTATCTGTATAATATTGTCAATATAAGTTTCTAGTATGACTTGTGTATTCATGACTGAATATCCTCAAAATCCAGCTCAACAATCTGCAGGTAAAAACTGTTGCTAAATTCGTTTAATGAACTATAGCTGAGACTCTCACCGAAAGGTTTAAGAGATTTAAAACGTTTCTGGAAGGGTACAATAGTATCTTCTATTTTTGAAATAATGAGTTTTTTAGAAAATGAATTCTCTTTTTTATTATAAAGAACAGGGTAGCCGTATGCTTTAAAAAAGTCAGGGTTTTGAACTTCTATGGCGATTTGAAGCAGCTCTTTTAGGACTGGGTGAATACCGAAATTGTATAAAATATTAAAAGCAATATATTCATAAATTATCGGAATTATCTGTACATATCGGTTGTTTTTGTACCATCTTATTTTTGCCAGCGAGTCATTAATAAATATATTTATCTCTTCGTAAGATGTTGTGTCTGTTGGATTAAAAGTATATTTAGCTTCATAAAAATTTGTGCTAAATTCTTCAAAACTTATATTTTCAAGTTTATTTATATATATATTCAGTTCATCATTTTTTGCTTCTGTTGTGTTGTTTTCATCTCCAAAATATTCAGCTATTTTTTTACTCATTTTCTGATATATTTCATATTTGGGTACAAGTAAATAGTCTATTTTAAAAAGGAGAGACAAATATGCAAACGCTTGCATTCCAGCGTTATCATTTGAGGGGAAAGTTGCTATTTTATTATGCAATTCTTTTATCCACCTATGCAAATAGTCATATTTAATCTTTAACTCATCTTCACTCAGCTCTTTTAAGTGGGACTGATCTTCTAAGGGAATACCTGTAAATTCATTTCTTGTGTATTCTTTGTCAAAGTCGGCATTCAGAGCTAACTCTCTTAGTGGGAAAAATATTTTATGAGGAGATATTGCGATGTTGTCGTGGTAGAGTTTTAATTTTATATATTCCTCATCAGCAAAATAATAAATATAGGTTAACTGATAATTTCTTTCTAAAATATAGCGCTTAAGTGCGACATGCGCATTGCTTTTTTTAACCAAAGTAGATTCTGCATAAAGGTGTTCTTTGGTCGTGTAACCACTGATTTTTGCTGTTCCCTGGTAAATCTCGAAGCTAAGTTTCTCATTTTCTCTTGTTATTATTATATTTTCGTTTGAAATTCCATTTGAGAAATTTTCAAGAGATTTGAAAAAATATTCATAGGCATCTAAAACCTCTTTTTTTTCGAATGATTCATAAGATTTGTTAAACAGTTCTTCTTCATCTTTTGAAACATCAGCATTTATGCCTCGTCCAAAAGATTGTTTTTTTTGTATATTTTTTGATGTGAAAAAATTAAACCAGCTCATTTACCTACTTTACAAATATAAAATTTAATATCGCAATTATAATGAAATCACCCTTATAAAACTTAATATTTTACAAACCATACTTAAGCAGTAAAATATAATTTGCTAATTAAGAGTGTTCATAAGCCCCAATAATTCCATACCAAATTAGACAACAAGCCAACTTGCTCTATAATTAGGTACTTTAAAGCGAAAAAGTCACACCTAAAATTTTCACCTATCGGGTGTAACTTTTTCTAACTTGGAATTGAATTATGCCTCA
>MNYP01000122.1 GCA_001873135.1 Helicobacteraceae bacterium CG2_30_36_10 | reverse complement strand
CCTGTCGATATGTGTAGAACAAACAGAGCAATCCTATAAAGAATAACTTAAACCAGAGGTAAGCCCCAATAATTCCATACCAAATTAGACAACAAGCCAACTTGCTCTATAATTAGGTACTTTAAAGCGAAAAAGTCACACCTAAAATTTTCACCTATCGGGTGTAACTTTTTCTAACTTGGAATTGAATTATGCCTCAAACAATATTAAACTTTATACCACCCCAAAATGTCAAGACAACTTTTTTTAAATCTTAATTCCCTTCATTACCCGTAACCTTATGCCACATCTTCAGCTAATTTGATATAGTCCTTGTTGTTGATTTTTAAACTTTCACAATAAATTTGGAGTTCAAATATGTGAAGCATAATTTTATAGTCTAACTCAGTGTTATTTTTCTGAAAAAAATGATATTTTTTTACAAGTGGAGAGTGGAATTTATAGTACGGATTTATTTGGGTTTATATCCTCTCTTGACTGACTTTTAAAGCTCTTGAGTTCTAACTTGGCGTATATTTCTGGGCTCTTCTTTTTGCAGTTCCTTTTTTTTTGCATTTTATCATCTTTGTTTTTTTCTATCGGGTTGATACCTTGCTCTATTAAGTCACGATATGCTTTTGCTTTGGTTCGTGCAAGTGCAAGGCTCACGGTTGGATAACTGCCTAAAGAAGTAACATTTCTCACACTTTGGAATGTGTAACTAAATTCAAATATCTTTTTGCCGTTTGATTTTGCAACAACTCTCAAACCGCCCCCATCATTTAAAGATTTTTTAGTGCTTTGATATGTAAGTGCTTTCACCTGTTCAGCTTTTAAAATGTTCATAGCCATAGGGTACAATCCTCACTTAAGTGCCTTGTAGGCGGTATTTGTGAATACTCATTGTAAGGTCTTCTTTGTGTGAATTGTAAGTTTTTAGAGTTACCTTACAATATACCTTACAATTTAGCGTGGTTTTCTTTGGTTTGTATCGCTTTGGACTGTAAATTAAGCTTAAAGCTCGTAGTTTAGGGGGTTTAAAAGAGGTCTTTAGATTGTTGAATGGTGGAGCATAGCGGGATCGAACCGCTTACCTCTTCACTGCCAGCGAAGCGCTCTCCCAGATGAGCTAATGCCCCAAATAAATTGGTGCAGAATCTTACCCTTTTAATATTTTAAATAAGCTTTAAAGCCTCTTTATATTCGTGCGGATGGTTGAGGTTTAAAAAGGGTTCTTCGTTTTCAAACTTTACATAAGTTGTTTTTGAGTCTTTGATTAAAAAACCGAGCTTATGATAGTTTGTTTCTAGCATCGTGATAAATTTGTTTTGCAACGAGCGATGGTAGATTCCGCACATAGGCTGGATTCCACATGCCGTTTGGGCAATAGTAGTCTCGGCATGTGGAAGGTCTTTTTCTAAGATTTTAACTATCTCTTCTTTTCCTACAAAGGGAGTGTCAACGCTTATAACAAAAACACGATCCTCTTGCAGTTTTTCAAACATTGCTACAAAACCTGCGGTAGGTGCGAAAATATTGTCTGTTTTTACGTCTTCTATAAACTCTGCTTCAAAGTCGAATTTGTCGGCGTTTTTGCATGAGATGTAAACTTTTTTGAAAATTTTTTGAAGTCTGTGAAGTTGAAACTGTGTGAGTGTTTTAAAAGTGCCAAAGGGGAGAAGCGACTTGTCTTCTCCCATGCGACTGCTTTTACCGCCTGCAAAGATGACGCAAGGGATATCTAGCATAACTATCTTGGGTCTGAAATATAACCCGTAATTGCCGAAATAGCCGCAACTGCAGAGTTTGCAAGGTACACTTTTGAGCTTCGTGAACCCATACGACCGACAAAATTACGGTTGGTTGTTGAGACTGCAACTTCGCCGTCTCCTAAAATTCCCATATATCCGCCAAGGCAAGCGCCGCAAGTAGGGTTGCTTACAACTCCGCCGGCATCTATGATGATATCCATGTAACCAAGTCTGTAGGCTTCTTTTAGGATTTTTTGAGTTCCCGGAGTGACAATCAGGCGAACATCTTCATGAACTTTATGCCCTTTTAAAATCTCGGCAGCAGTTTTCAAATCGCCCAAACGCCCGTTTGTACAAGAACCTATAAAAGCCTGATCAATTTTGATTTTGTCTTTTACAGCTTGGGTAATGCTATGCCCGTTTGAGGGCAAAAATGGGTAAGCAATGACAGGTTCAAGCTCTGCTACATTTATTTCTAAAACCCTATCGTATTTGGCATCGGTATCAGAGTGGTGAATGCGAGGCTCACGTGCTAAAGTTTTATCAGCGAGAAATTCTTTTGTAACATCGTCATACGCAACTATTCCGCTTTTTGCACCCGCTTCTATCGCCATGTTACACATAGAAAATCTATCGTCCATGTTTAAATGCTCGATTGTACTGCCTGTAAACTCTAAAGTTTTATAAAGCGCACCGTCAACACCAATCAGTCGGACGATTTCCAAGATGATGTCTTTTCCGGTTGTATGCTTGTGAGGTTTGCCGCTTAAGACAACTTTGATAGTCTGGGGAACTTTAAACCAGTTTCCACCCGTAATCATTGCAAATGCCAAGTCGGTTGAGCCCATTCCCGTAGAAAATGCTCCAAGTGCGCCGTGTGTACAAGTGTGTGAATCAGCGCCGATAATGACGTCACCGGGAACAATCAGACCTTTCTCCGGTAAAAGCGCATGCTCAATTCCCATGTCTTTTTCATCAAAATAGTTTTTCAGATTATGTTTTTTTGCAAAATCACGGCTAATTCGAGCCTGATTGGCAGAGGCGATATCTTTAGCGGGGATAAAGTGGTCAAGAACAAGTGCAAAGCCATCCGGATTTGCAAGTTCTTTTGCTCCGCTTAAATCAAAAGCACTTATTGAAATAGGTGTGGTAATATCGTTTCCGATAACCATGTCGATGTTTGAACGGATAATTTCTCCGGCAAAAACTTCGTGACCAACATGCTGTGAAAATATTTTTTCAGTTATAGTTTGTCCCATAGTGTGAACCCTTTGTGTATATATATTGTGTTGTTTAATTGATTCTGCGATTATAGCACTTCATACTTTAAAGCTTTTTTTGTAAACTCTGTTGAGCAGAAAAATAGTGCAAGAAAAACAGGATTTATTTTTACATTATTCTCATCAACAGCGTCAAAAATTTTAAAACTAAATCCTAATCCGTCATTCTGATTTTGTGGAGTCACGACAAACTCTAACGGGGACAAAGCCTTAAGCATATTTACAATAGCTTTTTTCTTTTTTTCATTCTTTTCATCTAAGATATTAAAGCCCGGGTTTGCTGAGGTTTTGTGAGTGTTAATAATGTTTTCCAAGACAGTGACCTTGTCTTTAAAAACTACCTTATTCCATTTTATAATACTGTTATTAGAAGCTATCTGACACCCTTTTTGCATAAGCGGAGCAGGTTTTTTAGCTTTTATAGCTTCTATCAGTAAAAGAAGGAAGTTTGCCCCTCCTATAGACTCAGCAGCTTTTGTCATAAAAAGATGAAGGAAACCTTTGGTCTCTTCGCTTTGTTTGTTAAAATTACACATAGTCATTCCTTAATTGTACGTTAGTGCCAAGTTATACTTGAGTCGTATATCATGTATTTTCAGCATTTTTTTTAAAAATCTATGAAATTATACCTTGTTTATATACTTCTTCAATTCTTAAACGATATACTATGGGAGTTTCTCTTAAGCGTTATTAAATAACAAAGCTATTACTATATCAAAACTAAAAGAAGACAAAAATTGTCTTATTTAAAACTAGGGCGAAAATTGACCCTATATTAAGAGGTAAAAATGCAAGTATATTTAGACAATAATGCTACTACAATGTGCGATCCGCTAGTAGTAGAGGTGATGCAGCCATTTTTTAGTGAGATGTATGGCAACCCAAATTCACTGCACAAATTTGGATCGTCTACGCACCCGGCACTAAGTCATGCAATAGATCAGGTTTACACTGCATTAAATGCAGCTGATAAAGATGATATTGTATTTACATCCTGTGCTACTGAGTCAAACAACTGGGTTTTAAAGTCAGTTTGGATTGACCATATCGTAAATGGAGATAAAAATCATATTGTTACAACAGAAGTTGAACATCCATCGGTTTTGGCTACATGTAAATTTTTAGAAGAGCAGGGTGTTAAAGTAACTTATCTTCCGGTAAACAACCAGGGTGTTGTAGAAGCACATACAGTAAGAAGTTTTATTACAGAGAAGACTGCTTTAGTTTCTGTAATGTGGGCTTCAAACGAAACCGGAATGATTAGCCCTATAGATGAAATAGGTCAAATATGCAAGGAAAAGGGTGTACTATTTCACTCAGACGGGGTCCAAGCTGTTGGTAAAATACCCGTAGATTTGCAAGCTACGCATGTAGATTTTGTCTCTTTCTCGGCTCATAAGTTTCATGGTCCTAAAGGTATAGGCGGCTTGTATATTAAAGATTCGCAAGAACTTACTCCGCTTTTACACGGCGGTGAGCATATGGGTGGAAGACGTTCTGGGACGCTTAATGTTCCTTATATCGTTGGTATGGGTAAAGCTATAGAGCTTGCTACTGCAAATATAGAAGAGACTATGGCAAAAATCAGAGCTAAACGTGACCGCTTGGAAGATGCTTTAGTTGAGCTAAGTGATACTTTTGTTGTCGGCGACCGAGAAAACCGTACACCAAATACTATTCTTATATCTATTAAGGGTGTTGAGGGCGAGGGTATGCTTTGGGACTTAAACAACGGTCAAATCGGTGCATCCACAGGTTCGGCATGTGCAAGTGCAGACCTTGAGGCAAATACTGTAATGCTCGCCATCGGTGCAGACAATGAACTAGCACACACCGGCATTCGTCTCAGTCTGAGCCGTTTTACAACCGACGCCGAGATTGACTATACTATCAGTCATTTTAAAGGCGCAGTTGCAAGACTCAGAGCAATTTCAAGTTCGTTTGCGATTCAAAAACCAACGAAGGGTGGGTCAGTTCAAGAGTGTGAACTGCACCACCATTAAAATAAAATATAAAATATAAAAGGAAAAGACATGGCAAAAGCAGATATGTTAGGTGAGTCTCTTTGGGACGCATATTCTAATAAAGTAACAACATTAATGAACAACCCTCAGCACCAAGGTGAACTTTTTGAAGCTGAGGTTGAAGAGCGTGGACACAAACTTATCGTTGCAGATTTTGGAGCGGAGAGTTGTGGAGATGCTGTACGTCTTTACTGGGAGATAGACCCTAAGACAGATACAATCGTAAATTCTAAGTTTAAATCGTTTGGCTGCGGTACTGCCATAGCATCTTCGGATGTGATGACTGAACTTTGTATCGGTAAAACAGTTCAAGAAGCGGTAAAAATCACAAACATTGACGTTGAGATGGCGCTTCGTGACACTCCCGATGTTCCGGCAGTTCCGCCTCAAAAAATGCACTGTTCGGTTATGGCTTATGATGTTATCAAAAAAGCTGCCGGACTCTACATGGGCGTTGATGCTGAGAGTTTTGAGAGTGAAATCATCGTTTGTGAATGTGCACGTGTGAGCCTGGGAACACTTCAAGAGGTTATCAAGCTCAATGACCTTAAAACAATTGAGCAGATTACAGACTACACAAAAGCCGGCGGTTTTTGTAAGTCTTGTATCAAACCCGGTGGGCATGAAGAGAGAGAGTACTATCTTGTTGACATTTTGGCAGACACTCGCAGAGAGATGGATGAGGAAAAAATGAAAGCGGCTGCTGATGCAGGTTCTAGCGGTAATTTTGAGACGATGACTTTAGTACAGCAAATCAAAGCAGTTGATGCTGTTGTAGATGAAAATGTTCGTCAGTTTCTGGTCATGGACGGCGGAAATATGGAAGTTATCGACATCAAAAAAGGCGATGACTACATAGATATTTATATCCGCTATTTAGGTGCTTGTAACGGCTGTTCATCTTCCTCAGCCGGTACGCTTTATGCTATAGAAGCAACGCTTAAAGAGAAGCTCTCTTCTAAAATACGCGTTCTTCCTATTTAATAAACTTTTATTTCCACATGCCAACTCTTGGCATGTGGAAACTTCTTCTTTTTTAATCACTTTTTTACTTTACCTTTGACAATCGATATATATTTTTGTATACTTCGTAATATAAAAATTAACACTATGAGAATATAATGGGTAATACGCTTGAAGGTCGTTTTTGGATTAGTAAATCACAAAATAGTTTTTTAGGCAAAGGTCGCATAGAACTTTTACTGCTTATTGAAGAAGCGGGTTCTATAACCAAAGCTGCGAAGATGATGAAGATGAGTTATAAAGCAGCTTGGGACAGCGTCGACACCATGAATAACCTCTCAGAGTATCCTCTTGTAAAGCGCGTTAAAGGCGGTAAGGGCGGCGGCGGAACCCAGCTTACACCTTACGCAAAAGAGCTCATAGCCACTTATAAAATTTTACAAGAAGAACACCACACTTTTTTAAACAATCTCTCAAATCGCCTGCAAGAAAAAAACGGACACTTTGCTCTTTTAGAGAGCATGAATGTCCGCATAAGTGCCAGAAATCAGTTAAAAGTAAAAGTCGTCTCCATTGAAGAGGGTGCAGTTGAGAGTGAAATATTTTTGCAGCATCAAGGTCAAGAGACTTTTATGGCAGTTATTACCAACGACTCCTTAGAAACTCTTGATTTAGAGCTAGGCTCTGAAGCGTTCGCTCTTTTTAAAGCAAATGCAGTAGTTATTAGTACAGATATAGAGTTAAAAAAAAGTGACAGAAATCGTTTTTTGGCAAAGGTAAACCGCATAAGCCGCGGTCATTTTGATGCCGAGGTCGTCGTCGAACTCAAAGGTGGAAGCAGACTCTGCTCCACCATGTCCA
>MNYP01000029.1 GCA_001873135.1 Helicobacteraceae bacterium CG2_30_36_10 | reverse complement strand
TTTTTTATGAAAAGTAATAGCACTTTTATGCGCCTCATCTCGTAAATTTTGTGCCCATTGAAGTCTTTTATCATTGGGATTTAATTTAAAACTTTCATCTTTTGTATGCAAAATATCATGAGCTTTTCCCTTTGCACGATGTGATTTAGCATCAATTTTTTCTTTTGATATTGCTATAACATCTATAAAAACACCCGAGGACTTTAAAATATCATTTGCTAGTTTTAAAAGAGTAGTCCCCCCGTCAATTATCCATAAATCAGGGGGAGAATTTTTAGAAAAACTCTCTGCTCGTCTGGTTAAAGTTTCACGCATTTGAGCATATTCATCTTTGGCTTCAAGATGGTAGGTTCTATAGCTTTTTTTATCGAATTGTGAATTTTCATACACTATCATGGCTCCGACGGTTGCAACTCCTGCCATATGGGAATTATCAAATACTTCTACTCTGTTTGGAATTCTCTCTAAGGACAAAAGCTCTTTTAGCTCACTAAAAAGCACTCTTAAATCATTTGTTTTATCTCTTTTTAGCAACTCTTTAGCGTTTAAAACAGCCAAGTCAATAAGATGTTTTTTATCTCCTCTGCTAGGAACATGTATGAGTGCTTTTTTCTCAAAAACAGCACTTAAATGTTCTTGGATTATTTCAATACCTTCAAACTTTTTCATAACTAAAATAGGCGCAATTATGGGCGGTTTCTCTTTTGCATAAAAGTCTAAAAGGACTCTCTGATAAAGTTCATCCTCATCATACCCTTCATTTAACTGTATAAAATCATGCGAAGAGGAGATTATTTTACCGTTTCGCATAAAGATTCGAACTATAACTGCTCTGTTGTTTGAGTTGTGCAAAACAAAAATATCGTAGTTTTCATCACTTGCAAAGTCTATGTCACTTTTAATCTCTGAGCGGTTTATCCTCTGTATTCTGTCTCGAAGTTCACCGGCCTCTTCAAAGCGCATCTCCTGCGCATAAAAACTCATTTTGTCAGTCAGTTTATTTATAAGTGTTTTCTTGTTTAGAATCAGCTCTTGGGCTAAATCTAACTCTATTTTATACTTGGCATGTGGAACCACGAGCGCACAAGGACCAAGACACATTTGTATTTGATAATAAAGGCAGAGTTTTTTTGACTTCAAACAGGCCTTTTTTTGAACTAATTTGCAAATCTCATAGACAGAGTCTAAAATATCTCTTGCTCCAATCGAGTAGGGACCATAATAGCTTATCTTTGGACTTTTGATAATTTTTCTTGTTATATCAAACCTGGGATACTCCTCTGAATTGTCTATGTATATATAGGGGTAGGTTTTATCATCGCGAAGTAAAATATTATATTTTGGATTAAGCTGTTTGATAAGTGAATTTTCAAGTATAAGTGCATCATGTTCAGAATTTACTACTATATAGTGCATGCTGATAGTCTGCGTTATCATTTTTGTGATGCGAGTTGAGAGATTAGAGTTTGCTTTGAGCTCTGGAGTAAAATTAAAATAGCTTTTGACTCTGTTGGAGAGATTTTTTGCTTTGCCCACATAAAGCAGACGACCCTCTTTATCAAAATACTGATATATTCCTGCGCAGGACGGAAGTTGTTTGATAGTCTGTTCAAGAGTCATTTTTGTCTTTTATAGTTGCATTTTTTATTTTTATAATCGTTTGTATGCTTTTTACTAAAGAATTTAGTTTTTCATCGTGAATGTTGACAGTAAAATCACCGGTGGCTCGTTCTGCATAAGTAACATCCTGTTTCTGGGCTGTAACAGCTTTTTTTACAGGCGTATGGGTAACAAATGCTTTAATATCATTAATCACCCTATCGCTACATTCATGTGGCATGTGGAACTTTAACGCACTTTTAATATTTTGTATATTATTATCAAACTCTTGTTTGCCTGCCGGATGAGACAGAACAAAAAAAAGCGTATCATTTTTTATATATGAGAACTTTATCATCTTCTGCAAAGCAGGTATAAATATAGACTCGATTCTCTTAATACATTTGTATTTTGAGAGTTTAGAAAATTGAGGTTTATTTTGGATAGAAGTAATAATTTGACTGGCATTTTTCATACGCTAATTATAGCAATGTTTTTGTTAGGTTTGAGTGGCTGCGGGTATAAAAAGGCTCCATACTATTTAGAAGAAGCACCATCCGGCGATGAGAATGTAGAATTTATTATAAAAGAGCCAGCCGGTGATAATAATGAAACAAATTAAATATGATGTCATAATAATAGGCGCGGGAGTTGCCGGTCTTTACGCGGCTCTTCATCTGCCTAAAGATAAAAAAGTTCTTGTTATTAACAAAAGAGAAACCTTTAAATGCAACAGCTTCTACGCCCAAGGCGGCATTGCTCTAGCAGTTGACAAAGAGGATGTTCCTGCGCATATAAGAGATACGCTTGATGCCGGGGCAGGACTTTGTTGTGATGATGCGGTTGATGTGCTCAGTCAAAATTCCAGAGCAGTGATTGATGACTTGATAGCTCGCGGATTTGAGTTTGATAAAGACAGTAACGGGAAACTTCTTTATACAAAAGAAGCCGCGCATTCAAGAGAACGTATACTTCACGCAGGAGGAGATGCTACAGGCAGATATATGCATCATTTCTTGCTTACTAAAAATCCACATGCCCTATGGTCGGATGCAAGAGTAGTCGATTTGCTTATAAAAGGGAGCGAATGTTACGGCGTAACGGTCTTAGACCATAGAGAGTGCAGAAATATATATGCAGACAGTGTCATTATTGCCAGCGGCGGAGTCGGTTCACTTTTTGAGTACCATACCAACGCACCATGCATAAGTGCTGATTTGCAGGGACTCTGTGTCATGAAAGGGATTGAACTGGAGAGAATGGAGATGTTGCAGTTCCATCCGACAGTATATGTGGACAGCAGTAGCGCTCAAAAAATGCTCTTAACTGAAGCTTTAAGAGGAGAGGGTGCGACCATTGAAGATGAAGCGGGTAGAAGATTTCTTTTTGATTATGATGAGAGGGGAGAACTGGCTTCTCGAGATATAGTAAGCAAAGCAATATATGAGCATTCTAAAAAAACCGGTATGCAGATTTATCTTTCACTCAGTAATTTTGAACATCTCTATTTTACAAACAGATTTCCAAATATTTACAAAACTATGCAGTCGCTGGATTTTGACGTACCAAGACAAAGAGTTCCTATATCTCCGGCATTTCACTATGCTATTGGAGGTATTAAAACGGACTTAATGGGTAGAGTTGCCAACATAAAAGGTTTGTATGCCATCGGCGAGGCTGCGTCAACACAAGTGCATGGAGCAAACAGGTTGGCTTCAAATTCTCTGTTGGAAGGTTTGGTTTTTGCCCAAAGAGCAGTTGAAAATATCTTAGCTAATCCACAAACAAAAGAATTTGTGGAATTTAAGGTTGTTGATGAAGTGATGAGTTACAAAGAAGACAAAGATAAAAAAAATCTTCTTCGTAGGATAATGTGGGAGAGTGTTTCTATAGTAAGAACAAAAGCCGGTTTAAACAAGGCATTAGAGCAAATTAATGCTCTTTTAAATGAAAAAATTGGTAGACTTCTGAAATTTCGTTTACTCACCGCAAAAGAGATTGTACGTTCGGCCCTTGCTAGAGATGAGTCTATAGGGGTACATTTTATAAAAAAGGACAATAATGATGAAATTATTGACAATGCTAATGCTTAGTATTAGTTTGACATATGCGAGTTCCGAGGCATCTACGGGTGTTATTCCCGACTTAACTTTTACATGGGTCGGAATTTCTGCACTGATTATATTTATAATCGCTTACTATTTTGTAGCAACAGAAGAAAAGTACCATATTGACAAAGCAAAACCTGCTCTGTTCGCGGGTACATTCATGTTTATACTTATAGCTGTCTATTATGCACTTAATGGTTTAAACATGGATTTAGTCCATACGCAAGCACAGCATCTCATTCTTGAAATAGCTGAGATTTTCTTTTTCTTATTTGTCGCTATGACCTATATTGAGACGCTGATTCATATGAATCTTTTTGAAAAACTCAAATACACTCTTGTCTCCAAAGGGTATAACTACAGAAAACTCTTTTGGATAACAGGACTTTTGGCATTTTTTATCTCACCAATCGCAGATAACTTGACAACGGCACTGATTCTCTCAACTGTTTTAATAACTATAGAACGCCAAAATAAATATTTTCTTGTCCCCGGTGCTATAAATATCGTAGTTGCTGCAAACGCGGGTGGCGCATGGAGCCCTTTTGGAGATATAACTACACTTATGGCATGGACCTCAGGTAAGGGAGATTTTACAGATTTCTTATTTTTATTCCCTGCTTCTATAGGAGGGTATTTGGTTACGGCATATTTGTTAAGCAGATTTGTTCCTAAAACCAAACCTAGTTTTGACGCAACGCAAGAGAAAGTTCCAGAGTTGATGCAGGGTGCAGGTATTGTTGCAGGTCTTGGAGTTTTTACTATTGCTTCAGCGGTCATATCTCACCAAGCTCTTCATCTTCCGGCTATGTGGGGTATGATGTTCGGTCTTGCCGTGCTTAAACTCTTCCAGTACAGATTGAAGAAAAAGTATAATTCTACACTGAATATTTTTGAATCTATGAGTAAAATAGAGAACAATACGCTTCTCTTTTTCTTCGGTATTTTAGCTTCTGTAGGAGCACTCTATTTTCTCGGTTGGCTAGCGTTAGCATCGGTGGTGTATGACCCGTCAGTTTTAGGTGCAACTTGGTCGAACATTTGTGTAGGTTTTCTCTCGGCGATTGTTGACAATGTGCCTGTTATGTCTGCCATATTGAAAGCCAATCCTGTGATGGGAGTTGAACAATGGCTACTTGTAACTTTAACTGCCGGTGTGGGTGGTTCTTTGATTAGCTTTGGCTCCGCTGCAGGTGTCGGTGTCATGGGCAAACTCCCCGGCATTTATACCTTTAGTTCCCACATGAAATATGCATGGACGATTTTTATCGGTTACGCTATTTCCGTTGGTATTTGGTTTGTTCAGTTTGAAATTTTAGGTTTATACATTAAACGTTAAGAGATAGCTTCACTATTTTTGTCGTTCCCATTTTCTTTTAAAATGGGAATACAGAGTCACCCTCCTCAAATCAAACATTAATCTTTTTTATAGTATTCTTTTAGCCTTATTTATTATATTTATGAAAAGGTTCCTCATATGACAAATGTTAGTATCATAGTTTTAGATTTCGGTTCTCAATATACTCAACTTATAGCTCGCCGTCTTCGTGAAGACAAAATTTATTGTGAAATTCTTCCTTATCATACTTCCGTGGAGGAGATTAAAGCAAAAAACCCTAAGGGTATTATTCTTAGCGGCGGTCCATCATCTGTTTATAGCAAAGATGCGTATGTTGTTGATCAGGGCGTTTATGCTATGGGAATCCCGATTTTGGGAATCTGTTACGGAATGCAAAGAATAGCGGTTGATTTTGGTGGTAGTGTAATCCGCTCCGACCATCATGAGTATGGAAAAGCCGAGCTTACAATAAAAGATGCCGGAGAAAACTGTTCTCCTCTTTTGGCAGATTGTGATGACGGACGCGTAGTTTGGATGAGTCACAGTGATAAAGTTGATGTTCTTCCTGAGGGCTTTACTCCTATTGCTACATCGGCTAACTCTCCATATGCTGCTATTGCAAATGAAGAAAAACGTGTTTACGCTATGCAGTACCATCCTGAGGTTCAACACTCCGAAGAGGGTTATCTTATGCTTCGCAACTTTGCAAAAAATATTTGTGGAGTGACCCAGAAGTGGAAAATGGAACACTTTTTAAAAGAACAAATCAAGTCGATTCGCCAAAAAGTAGGGAGTGGCAAAGTTCTTTGCGGGCTAAGCGGTGGCGTTGACAGCTCTGTTGTAGCGGCTCTACTTTATGAAGCAATAGGCGACCAGCTTGTGCCTGTTTTTGTTGACAACGGTCTTTTGAGAAAAGGCGAGCGTGAGCAAGTTGAAGAAGTTTTCAAAATTAACCTCAAAGTACCTTTGATAACTATCGATGCAGTTGACAATTTTCTAGGAAAACTTGCAGGTGTAAGCGACCCCGAAACAAAGCGTAAAATCATCGGGCATACATTTATAGAAGAGTTTGAACGTGAAGCTAAAAAACATGAGGGCATCAAGTTTTTAGCGCAGGGCACGCTTTACCCTGATGTTATCGAGTCTATAAGCGTAAACGGTCCTTCTGAAGTTATTAAATCTCACCATAATGTCGGCGGTCTGCCTGATTGGATGGACTTTGAACTCATCGAGCCCCTACGCGAACTTTTTAAAGATGAGGTTCGTAAAATCGGTTTAGAGTTAGGACTTCCTGAGAGTATGATTAACCGCCATCCATTCCCTGGACCGGGTTTGGCTATACGAATTATGGGTGATGTAAATGTGCCTGATTTAACCATTTTGCGTGAGGCTGACGTGATTTTACTCGAGGAGTTAAAAGCGAGTGGCTATTATGCCAAAACATGGCAGGCATTTGTAGTTTTACTCAATGTAAAATCTGTCGGTGTTATGGGTGACAACCGTACGTATGACAATACTGTTTGTGTAAGAGTTGTCGAAGCGGTCGATGGGATGACAGCAACATTTGCTCACCTTCCACACGATTTGTTAGAGAGAATTTCTCGCCGTATAATTAATGAAGTTGATGGTATAAATAGAGTTGTGTATGACATTTCATCAAAGCCGCCGGCTACAATCGAGTGGGAATAATTTTATAAACTCCGACATGTGTAAATGATTTGCACATGCCAAAAAAAGAAGAGGTACTTTTAGAATGCCAAAACCAATTTATCTTTTTTCAATCTCCTCACATCCACATGCCATAAGTGTAAATTCTTTAGATGTTAACTTCCTGAAACCGCATATTGATTTTCTAAAATACGACTATTTAATTATAACTTCAAAACAAGCCAGTGAAGCTTTAAAACAATACGATAAAAATGAATATATCCACATGCCGGCAATCTGCGTTTCAAAAAAAAGTGCTGAGGCTTTCGAGAAGCTCGGAGGGAAAGTCTTGGCATGTGCAAACGGTTACGGTAATGATTTATCAACAATCATTAAAGAGTTTGCACATGCCAAGAGAGGGCTCTATTTACGGGCAAAAGTTGTAGCATCAGACTTTATTTACACATGCCAAAAAGAGGGGTCCTCGGTTGAGGAGATAGTTGTGTATGAGAGCGAATGTTCAAAAGCTATAGGGCATGTGGAAGTTGAAGATGATGCGACACTGATTTTTACATCTCCCTCAAGCCTTCACTGCTTTTTAAAAAATCATATAATAACTCCTTTAAATAAGGTGATTGTTATAGGAAAAACTACAGCCTTGGCTCTGCCCGAGGGCATAAAATACTCTATTTCACAAGAGACTAGTATAGAGAGTTGTATGGAAATCGGACTTGCGTAATGACTTTATCGAGGATAAAAACAGATTTAGATTTATGCTTGGCGGAGTATTTTAAAATTTTTCCACATGCCATGCTGCTTCAAAGAAAAATCAAGTATCAATTTTGTATAATACAAGAATTAGTCTGGGAAGTTCGCTGCTTCGCAAATATGAGGGTTCTACATTTTCAAATTGTGAATTAGTAGTGCTTTCGTGTGTCGATGATTTCGTTGGAGGTACGTTAACTCTGCCGAGAAGTTGTCGCCGATAGGAAGCTCTCTCTTCACCTAAATTAGGCTTTTAGAACCAAGCCAATGGCGAGACGGCTTCTCGGGCTATAAAAATCAAACTATTTATTGCATATGTCTCTTTATTTAAGCACATCTGGAGTAAATAGTTTAAAATTATGGAGAGTGAATGAAAATTTTAATTTTAGGTAACGGCGGCAGAGAGTATTCTATTGCAAGGGCAATTTTAAAAGAGGGTGAGTCGCATGAGATTTTCTTTCAGCCGGGCAATGGGGCTACAAACTCTTTAGGAACCAACTTAAATATTAAAGATTATAATGCTCTTGCAGAATTTGCAAAAACTAATGAGATTGAACTTACGATTGTAGGTCCCGAAGCGCCTTTGGTTGATGGAGTTGTAAATATATTTAAATCACACGGTTTGACTGTTTTTGGTCCCTCAAAAGAAGCTGCCCAACTCGAAGGTTCAAAAGTATATATGAAAAACTTTTTGGCAAAATACAAGATTCCCACAGCGCGTTATATTGAAACTGCCTCTATTGAAGAGGCATTCAAATTTACAAATAGTTTGAGTGCTCCGATTGTTGTTAAAGCAGACGGTCTTTGCGGCGGAAAAGGCGTTATTATCGCACAGAACCATGACGAAGCAAAAGTTGCTATTAGCGAGATGTTAAGCGGTAAAAGTTTCGGTAACGCTGGACTCAAAGTGATTGTGGAAGAGTTTTTAGACGGCTATGAGCTTTCAATGTTTGCTGTTTGTGATGGCAATGACTATATTCTTTTACCCGCGGCACAAGACCATAAAAGACTTCAAGACGGAGATAAAGGACCAAATACAGGCGGAATGGGTGCTTATGCTCCTACGCCTTTAGTTGATGAACTCTTATATCAAAAAGTAAGAGAGAGAGTAATCCGCCCGACTTTGGACGGCATGAAAAAAGAGGGTGCTCCTTTTGAAGGTGTACTTTTTATAGGCATAATGGTTGTCAACGGAGAGCCGATTACTTTGGAGTTTAATGTTCGTTTCGGCGATCCTGAGTGTGAAATACTTATGCCACTTATGACTTCAAGCGTGAGCGATATGTTTTACAAAGCTGCAACAAACAAACTTTCTGAGATAAAAGTTGAGTTTTCTAAGCAGTTTGCAGTAGGCGTTGTGATGGCGAGCGAAAACTATCCGTACAAAAACTCTACTCCTGCAGAGATTATTGTAGATGAAGTGCATCATGAAGAGATAGAACAGTTCACTCATATCTCTTATGCCGGAGTGAGTATGCAAGATGACAAACTCTACGCTGATGGCGGTAGAGTTTTAGTATGTGTGGGTTTAGGAGATAGCATAAAACAAGCAAGGGACAGAGCCTATTTGAGATGCGGACAGGTTCATTTTGCCGGGAAAAAACTTCGTGCCGATATTGCGTATCAGGCTCTTTAAAAGATGAATGAAGAAATAGAAGATGCACTGCACCGCGAAGGAATAACATTAGCTGATATTAAAAAAAGAGCAATGGCTCTTTTTATAGATGAGACGCTGCTCTCTTTTATACTTATATTTGCCCTATGGGACTCTTTTGTAGCGACTGAAAATATGCAAGAGATGATAAACTTAACCAATGCTTTTGTTTTAGAGTATATGACAATGAAGATCATCTATCAGGCTTTTTTCGTTATGCAGTATGGAGCTACAATAGGTAAAATCGTAATGAAAATAAGAGTTATAGAAATAAAAACTTTGCAAAATCCCAATGTTTTAGTTTCACTTAACCGTGCAATTTTTCGCATAGTAAGTGAAATGTTTTTTTATCTTGGTTTTTTATGGGGAATGTTAAATCCTACCCGACAAACATGGCATGACAAAACGGCAAGCACTTTGGTTGTAAATGCATAAACTTCTCGTTACTCTTGTACTCTTTATTTCATTTTTATATGCTAATGATAAGGTTGAAATATATGCGACTTCCATAGAGTCGCAGGACAATATAGTCAAGGCCAACGGAGAGGTTACCGTAATTTATAAAGATTATGTACTGACTTCCAAAGAGGCTGTTTATGATAAAAATAGTGCAGAGTTAGAACTCTTTGGAAATATTAGAGCAACTCAGGGCAGTAACTACAAACTGCTCGGTGAAAGAGCTAAATTAAATATTGCAAATAAAGAGAGAAGCTTTCAACCCTTTTATATGCTGGAAAATAACTCTAAAGTTTGGATTAGCGGTGATGAGGGTAAAGCAAAAGATAAAGATATGGAGATTAGCTCAGGAGTGCTCAGTGGATGTAATTCGACCGACCCGCTCTGGACAATGGAATTTTCTTCATCTACCTATAATGCTGATGACAAATGGCTTAATGTTTATAATGCCAGAATTTATATTTATGATATTCCAGTCTTTTATACTCCATACTTTGGTTACTCTTTAGACACAACAAGACGCACAGGTCTTCTAACGCCGACCTTAGGGATATCTGACAAAGAGGGCTTCTACTACGAACAGCCTATTTTCATAGCTGAGCAAAACTGGTGGGATTTGGAACTGAAACCTCAAGTAAGAACAAACCGCGGATATGGTAACTATTCTACGTTTAGGTTTGTAGATAGCAAAGTTTCTCAAGGTGAACTTAATGGTGGTTATTTTAAAGAAAATGAGCTCTACTATTTAGAAGAAAATTTAGTTCATGACTCACACTATGGATTTAATTTTAAATATAATAACGGTGACTTTTTAAACCAATGGCTAGGCACTTCTTTTAAGGGTCAGTCTGGATTATATGCAGATATAAACAGTATGAATGATGTCGACTATATTAACCTTTCCACAAATGATACAACGAAAAATGCAACCTCTTCTCAGGTTCTCTCACGTGCAAATATGTTTTACAATACAGACAAGAACTACTTGGGAGCATATTTTAAATATTATAAAGATTTAACGGTTGCAAATAATGAAGACACGCTTCAAAAACTGCCCACTTTTCAATACCACCACTACCTTGAGACGCTCTTTGACGGTCATATACTCTATAACTTTAATCTGCAGTCAAATAATATTCAAAGAGAGATAAATAAAAAGGTTGTTCAGACAAATTTAGATGTTCCTCTAACTCTACAAACCTCGCTCTTTGATGAGTATTTAAATTTGTCCTATACTGCCCAAATATATGGACAGCACTCGAGTTTCAGTGGCGATGAAAATATTTCTACCGGTTTATACAATGATGGAATATATGTTAGAAATTATAATATTTTTACTGCATCAACACAAGTAACGAGAGCCTATGAAGAGCTCACGCATGTGATGGGTTTCGGTTCGACTTTTATAATGAACGGCTCAGAAGCAAGAACGGGTTTTTACGATGACACTGTAGAATTCTGCTCAAAGCTACAAAACAAAAGCACGCGGCAATGTGAGTTTTATAATTTGAGCACCATACAAGATGAATTGCAACTTGATTTTACACAATATTTTTTCGATTCTTCGGGGAAACAAAAAATTTATCATAGATTAGCACAAACTATCTCCTATGAAAATAATGAAAATAATAATTTGGGAGATTTGGAAAATGAACTTGATTATCAAATTACTGATAGCATAAATTTTTATAACAATATTTTTTATAATTATGACGAAGATTCGTTTTCTAGAGTTTTTAATAAAATCTCATATAATAACAGTGGTTTTAATCTTGTGCTCTCACACTTATATAAGGATACATTTATTGATTATAATATAGCAGGCGAATCTATTGACCCCTATACAAGCTACATTACATCAAGTGCAAGCTATACTTATAACTCGCATTACTCTTATCATGCAAGATTAGATTATGATATGCAAACGGCACTCAAGAAGAGTTCGGAAATAGGCTTTATGTATAGAAAAAGATGTTGGGATTTTGGACTTAGATACGTCGAGAACAATAGACCGATTTTAACTACAACCGAGTCATCATCTGTATATGACAGATATCTGTATTTTACTATAGTTCTTAAACCATTAATGGCACCTGGAAGTGAGTCGTCAAATTTTGCTGCAAAACTTCCTGAAAATTTACAAGGATTATAATATATGAAACAATATATAAATATATTAAAAAATAGAGCGGATGCTGCTACAAAACTGCGTGAAGTACTTCCAATGCAACGATTTAAAGATGAGTCTTGGAAATTAGTTGCTGTTTCTAAGGGTGGTTTGGAATTAGCTTCTTTAATACGGGGAAACTATGCTAATAAGATGGATATTTTATTTTCTGAACCGATATTTGCACCAAATAATGATGAGTGCGAGATTGCCAGGGTCACAGAAGATGAAGAGATTGTAACAAATGAAAATCTTGTCTCTGCTTTTGAGATACAATACGATTATATTTATGGTGAAGCACACAGAAAACATGAAGAAAAAATACTCGCTTCTATTTATAAATATAGAAAAGGAAGACATTTTTCATCAATAAAAAACGAGGTTGTTTTGCTTATAGATGAAGGTACAGAAACGGGTTCAAAGTTTCTCTCAGCACTCAAAAGTATTTTGGCACAAAACCCCAAAGCAGTATATATAGCTGTACCGGTTGTGCCGACGGATGCAATAGAAGTGCTAGAACCTTTTACGGATGAAATTTACTATCTTCATGCTATAGATGATTATGTTGAGACATCTCTGTATTATGAAGAGTTTGAAAAAGTATCTGAAGAAAGAATTATAAAATTACTACAGGAAAAATAATGAAATATGACGTAAAGTTAGAGTTAGAAAATAGAGTTGAAGAGTACTCTTTTAGAGATGTAGCAAAGCAAGCCAATGGAGCGGCATGGTTAAGGTCAGGTGACACAGTTATACTTGCTACGGTTGTTATAGATGAGACAGAAATAGTAAAAGACGATTTCTTGCCTTTAACAGTCCAGTATATAGAAAAAACGTATGCAGCCGGAAAAATACCGGGCGGGTTTTTTAAGCGTGAAACAAAACCGAGTGATTTTGAAACATTAACATCTCGAATAGTTGACCGTTCACTGCGTCCTCTCTTTCCAAAAGGTTTTGGATACCCGACTCAAATAACAATTCTTGTATTTAGTGCCGACAGTGAGTCAGATTTACAGGTTTTAGCCCTTAATGCCGCATCTGCTGCACTTTACACTTCCAATATTGATATTAACACTTCTGTTTGTGCGGTTCGTGCCGGAAAAATTAACGGAGAATTGGTTATGAATCCAACTCTTTCGCAGATGAAAGATTCTACACTTGATTTATATCTTTGTGGAACAAAAAAAGAGCTGCTGATGATAGAGATGCGTTCTTTCGGCGGTGAAAAGGTAGAATTAAATGAGATGTTTATAGATCCTATGCTTGACCCGACTATGGGCATTGCACCTGCAACCATGTTCTCTTCACATGTATCAAATGCTATGGGTGAAGATGAACTAATAAATGTGTTTGAAAAGGCAGAACAAGTTCTTTTTGCAGCCAATGCCAAGTATGAAGAGTTGTTTCTTGCATATAAAAAAGAGACATTAAGCATAGAGTATAAAGCGCACCAAATTAATGATGTAATGGTTTCATATCTAAGAGAAAATCACTTAGACGAGGTCAGAGCAGCAATGCATAATATGGCTAAATCAGAGCGTTCAACCGCTCTTAGAGGGCTTCGAAAGAAAATACTTTTAGAAAAAGAAGAGTGGGTAGAGATAGAGTTAAAAGATGCCCTCGAAAAAGTTAAAAAAGAGGAAGTCAGAGCGCAAATTTTAAATGAAAAAATACGTGCTGATGGCAGAGGTTTAACTCAAATCAGACCTATTTCTATTAGTACAAATGTGCTTCCTAGTGCTCACTCATCATGTCTGTTTACCCGTGGAGGAACTCAGGCTTTAGTTGTTCTAACTATGGGCGGAGCAAAAGATGCGCAAATGTTTGAAACATTGACTCAAGAGGGAACTCAAAACGAAAACTTTATGGTTCACTACAACTTCTCGGGATTTGCCGTAGGTGAAGCTTCTCCTGTTGTGGGAACAAAAAGACGTGAACTCGGTCACGGAAACTTAGCAAAAAGAGCACTAGAACCCATTACAAACTTAGACGGACAAACTGTCCGTTTAGTTTCTGAGATTTTAGAATCAAACGGTTCTTCGTCTATGGCTACAGTTTGCGGTGGCTATATGGCACTTAAAGCTGCCGATATAGAGACAAGTGATGTTATCGCCGGTATTGCTATGGGAATGGTTAGCGATGGAGAGAAGTATGCGATTCTTTCAGATATTATGGGACTTGAAGACCATGATGGTGATATGGATTTTAAAGTAACCGGCTCAAAAGATGGCATTACAGCTATGCAGATGGATATCAAACTTGGTGGAATCTCTTTAAATGTGCTAAAAGAAGCACTCTATCAGGCTAAAGAGGGCAGAGCACATATTATAGATATTATGATTGAAGCTGAAAAAGAGATAGAGTTTAATGATGGAGTACTTCCAAGTACAGATTTTTTCCATATTGACCCTGGTTTTATAGGTGAGATTATAGGCCAGGCGGGAAAAACTATTCGCGAGATTATAGAGAAATTTGAAGTAGCGATTGATATCGATAAAAAAGACGGAAAAGTTAAAATAACCGGTAAAAATAAAACGGGAGTAGCAGGCGCTAGAGGTCATATAGAAGATATAGTAAACACTCCTAAAGTTGCTAAAATCAAATATGAAGTCGGCGCAAAATACGAGGGAACCGTTAAAAAAATAGTTGAATTCGGTGCCTTTATAGAACTCCCCGACGGAACAGACGGACTGCTTCATATCTCTAAAGTTGCCGACCACAAAGTAGAAAAAGTCTCTGATGTTTTAAGTGAAGGCGAAAAAATCAGAGTTGAAATTTTAGAATTTAAGGGAAATAAAATCTCTCTTGGCCGTGCATAAATAAACTCTTGGCATGTGGAAATATATTTATTTCCACATGCCAAGTATTTTAAACTTTAATTTAATACTTTTTATGTACAATGCGCCTATCAATTTCTAGTAGGGAAATCTAGGCATTTATGTTTGGGTTGCTTCATCTTAGATGAGGTTACGCTATCCGAAAGGTATTGTAATAATTTAACGGAGATTTATATGAAAAAAATTCTATTTTTAATGTTAGCACTTACTGCTGTAGCATTCGCGAACGACGGTGACGTTGCTAACCAAACACTTAAAGCTTACTCTATGATAGCTGCGGGTCTAGGTCTTGGTTTAGCTGCATTAGGTGGAGCAATCGGTATGGGTCATACTGCTGCTGCAACAATCGCTGGAACTGCACGTAACCCAGGTTTAGGTGCTAAACTTATGACTACAATGTTTATCGCTCTTGCGATGATCGAAGCACAAGTTATTTATGCACTAGTAATTGCATTAATCGCTCTTTACGCTAACCCTTACTTAGGTTAATAAATTCAAAGTATTAAAGTACCTTTTGGTACTTTAAAAGCAATGCCTCATTTTCTTTTTTTTACATAATGCGACCGTGGTGGAACGGTAGACACGCTACCTTGAGGTGGTAGTGCTTTCGGGTGTGGGAGTTCAAATCTCCCCGGTCGCACCATTTAATACCTCTATCTTACAAACTCCAAAGACTTTTCAAATAATCGCCAATTCTAATATCAAGTGCAATTGTCTAAAAGACGTTATAACTCTTCTCGCTCCTTAGGTAAATCCGATGAAAAATAAAGTATCCATTGCATGAGGTATTATTTATGACACTTTTTGCACTCTTAAAAGGCGATACAACTTTTAAAGATATTTTTGCCTGGATAACCTTTAACAAAGAGAATGAAATACTCAAGCAGGTATTTGAAAATGAGAAAGTAAATGTACCTTCTCGTTTTATGCTTTATACCTTACCCATCAACACATTAGAAGCTGTTTTTAGGGAGTTCTTTTTAAAACATATTCTTCAAAAGTGTATTGCAATAGATGGCGAATGGCTCAGAGGCAGTAATGTTAATGGACAATATACACAAGAGTCTTATAATGCAATACTCAATATCTTAGATAAAGATATTAAAATTGTTTTTGCCCATAAGTTTTTAGATAAAAATAAAAGGAGTGAAATTAAAGCACTTCAAGAAGTGCTTGATGATAAACTCTTTAGCGGCGAGGGATAAATATTTTTATTTTTCATCGGATTTACCTATAAAAGAAAGTATACGAGGTGATTCAAATGTTATTTTAATCTTTACAGTGTTAAAATATTATTTATGTTAAATTTTATATAAGGAAAGTTCATGAAAGCGAACATGATTTCGAAAGTTGCAAGTATTTTACTTGTCGGCGTTTCTTTTAGTATGACTGGTTGTAGTGGCGGTGGTAGTGACAGTGCAAATGACCCTGATCTTGTATTTACGCCTGCGGGAACAGCGTTAGTGAGCGGAACAGTTGCAACTGCTGACTCCGGCGTTGTTGCATCTGCATCAATATTTAGTGCTAGTGCGACAACTGCTGATGTTGATAACACAACAACAGCAAGGTTGATTGTTGATACAAATAATGATGGTGAATTTGGCAATAAAGATGATGCTATTTTTAGTTCTTCAGTCAAAACAGATGGTTCATTTGATTTTGGAAAAATAGGGGTAAATAAGTCTGGTGAAACGAGAGCACAAATAACGGTACAAAAACAAGGCTTTGCACCGTATAGAAAAATTGTTACTCTTGTTAATGGACAAACAGTTTCTGTAGTCGCTGATGCGGCTTCTACTCCATTATCAGTCGAAGCGGTTAATCTTACTGAATTACGTGCACAGGGAACACTAAGTTCAAGTTTTTTAAAGCTTGGTACTATGAAAAGTGGTGCTACGGTAAGCTCTTATGCGAACATTCTCTCTTTCTCTCAAATGCAGGCAGAGGCGGATGTACCACTAAGCTCAGATGCAGAATCTGAGAGTATTATTCCTCTTTCTGCAATTCCTGATTCTGTTGAAGTTATTAATGCGCAGATGCAAATCTTTGACCCAACAGACCCTGAAGATGCTCAAAAGTTTCCGGGTGAATATGTTGGTGTAGGCGAAAATGGAAACGATGCAGAGCGTTTAGTTTCTGTCGGTTTTGACTATATGTCTTTAACGGACCAAAATGGAAATCCAATTGAGCTTAATGCAACTGCTATGAGCGCTGCATCAAAGCTTCTTCCTCAAGCGGTTGATTACACATCATGTCTTCGTACAAGTACGCAATACATAGGTGCAACTCAACTTGAATTGATTAAAAAATATGGGGATGATGATAACACTACGGCTGCGTTTGAAATACCATTGTGGTACTATAACAATAGTGCCGGCAATTGGGGCTATCTAGGCCAAGCGGAAGTTAAAAATTCAGATGGAACAACTGATTATAATGCCTCTTCTTCTGAAACATCTGCTTACGCAAAAATGTGTATTACGGCAAACTGGGGTACATCTATCAACCTTGACTACTCTTTTGCTTTAGAACAACCAACAAATGTTTGTGTATCAGCAAAAGACCAAGACGATAAAGCTATCTCAAATCTTTATGTAACCGCAAAAAAAGATACGGCTTATGACGGGCGTTACCTTAACAAAGATGGCAACGCTACCTTGGCACTCGTGGCAGGTAGTGATGTAGCAGATTATACATTTGCATATTCCGGGACTTTGACGGGCTGGAGTAGTGTTGAAGTAAATGCTTCTTCGGTAACTGTTGGCGGTGCGAGCGGATGTGATAATACTCTCTCCATAGAAGTTGTCAACCCATATAGTGCTACACTTAAAGTGTATGCAAAAGAGCTTGATGGTTCTGTTGCAAAAAGCAAATATGTAAATGTTTATAACTCTAACTGGAATGACTACTACTACCAATCAGCAGTAACTGATGAGAATGGTTTGGTAACATTTAAAGTGAAACCAAGTGTTGCATATATAGCTAGTTACAACTATAACACTGCAAATGTTACAATTAATGGTGCTCTAGTTGCCCCAGAAACAGCCGATGATGGAAGATTTGCAACGGTAACTGTTCAAGAGGTACAAGTTGCTCCTCAGGTTTATACATACATGAGCAGCAACTCTATTTCAACCGCAGCTAAAAGCGTTAACTTTTATGTTTATGCATGGGATGACAATGGCGATGCAGTTTCACTTAGCTCTTTAGCGCTTAACGGAACAGCCTTAACAGCGGGCACAGACTATACGGTTAAGACAACTTATGATGAGAGCTCATACCAGTATTTTGAAGCTACACTTAATTTAGAAAGTGCAACAGTAAGTGCAATAACCCCAACTGCTTTAGCGACTGGAAATTACAGCTTAGTTGCTACATATAGTGATGGAAAAGCTCAAGGTACGGGAACAGCTTCACTCACGGTAGCGGCAAATCGCGCACCTATTGTTTCTTCTATTTATTTTTCGTTAGCTGATAAATATTTATATACTTATTACACCGGCAAGCTTTTGGCTGGAGAAAACAGTTTATATGTGTATGCTTACGACCCTGATGGAGATACGATTACTACAACATACAGCCTAGATGGCGCTGCGTCAGTTGACATTGGTACGGCAAATACAGCTATGCTAAACCTCACAGACGGCGCACATACTTTGACAGTAACAAGTACAGATGGAACATTGCCTGCAAGCAAAACATTTACATTTTTTGTTGGCAATAACGCACCTGTGATTACATCTTTTGGATCAACTTCTTACTCGGTAGACCTTGCCTCTGATGCTACAAAAATTAAATTATTTGCATATGCGACAGATAAAGAAGGTGGTTCTTTAACAGTTCAAACTACAAGTGGTATTGCCTTAACTCCATACAATGGCTACTTTAGAAGTGCAGATATCACAATTGATGGGAACACCACATTTACAATCGTTGCGAATGACGGTGATAAAAACTCAACGGCTAAATCACTCACAGTTACAACTTATAAAGCGAATCAAGCGCCGATTTTTGACCAAGCACTTAGTGCTTTAACTATACCTGCGGGAACTACACAAAAGTTTACTTGTTCGGCTACAGACCCAGATGGTGACACGGTAACTTATACATGGGCACTTGACGGTGTAAAACAAAGTGTAACAGGGACAGAGTTTACACACACTTTTACGACTGCGGCTCTCTACACTCTCTCTTGTACGGCTACAGATGATAACAATGAGCCTCTGTCTAAAACTTCAACAGCGAGCATAACGGTTTATGACCCTTCTGCAACGGGCAATCTTGTGATTAATACACTTCCGGGACTTGTTGTTGCTCTTCATGACACGACAACTCTTGCACCTACGCAAACAAAATTAGCAGATAGTACGGGAAAAGCTACATTTGTAATTACAGGTACCGATAGAGCAACTTTTTCTGTCTCGGTTGGACCAGATGTAGTTCTTGATTCGACAATGCTGTTTGAAGATGAGCATAGTTGGATGGCTTATGAGGGGTATAATTTATGTCAAAATTCTACGATTGACCCAAAACCTACTGAGTGTGCAACTTATGACAGAACAGCACTTCTGAGTGCGAGTGTTATACCTAACTGGCTTTTAGATTTTGTTCTTGCAAATGATCCAGAAATGAATGGAATAAATATAGTAGCTTCTGATTGGGATAAAAATAGCGATGGAGGACTTAACAACACTGAGTTTTATGCTTTAGTTCTATCTGTTGTAGATGCCAATAAAGATGGAAAACTTAGTTGGTCTGAGTGGAAAGAAGAGCAAAATATTCAAACGGAATTTTTTGTGAATGTTCCCGTTCGTACCTACAATATAGAGATGCATGCTTATAGTTATAGCCCAAATGAACAATACTACAATTATGACACCGGTGTTTTGGCAAATGTTGCTTTAACAGGCTTTGCACCTTATGCAGTTGTGAATTCTTCCGGTTCTGGTAATATGCATGCATATACAGACGCAAATGGTGATGCAAATGTGACAATGAACAGTATGCGCCCTCAAAATGACGGACTCTACTCATTTATGTTCAAATATAATGATGGAAATAACACATCTTTTATGTTTGAAAAAGATAAAACAGAGGCGCAAATCGCTAACTTAGCTTATACACCTGCTAACTTTAATTTAACAGCAGATACAGAAGTTGCGTTTACATATGGTAAAAATAATTATGTGGGTGTTGACGCAAGATATAAAGGCTTATACTTGGATGCAAGCGTCAATGTAACGAACACATCAAGTTATATGTATATTGATAACTCGGCATTTTTCTATAGTATTTATGGAGAAGCATCTTTCCAAGACCCTGTGACATATGCATTTATGGAAACATGGCATGAAAACTATTACGGGGATGGAGTGCTAAAAACTGCATACAATGCGGCTGATTATGCCTTCCTTGATGTTACTTCAACTCTTGGCAGTAACTCGATAAACTTTAGTGGAACTGATTTGGCTAAAGTAAACACGCTTAGTATTAACTACTATGCTAATGAATATAACTCTACTACACAGATAAACGATAGTGTAAGTATTGTATTTCACTTTACCGTAATGCCTGCTTCTGTTTCGAAACCTGATTTTGCTGCAATATTACCTACGGGCATTAAAGAGTATTTGATTGAGACGCCAACTTCTGAAAACATGTACGGCGATATGCAAGAGTTTAAAGATTACACAGAAACTCAGTTTATTGACACTGTAACTTCTGAAAATTTTGATTCTTATGACTCTATTCCTATGAGAGGAATGTACTTTACTATTCCAACAGGAACTGTTGCTCCATCTTCGGTAGTTACAAGAAATGTTACACCAAAATATACTAAACCATTTAGTATTAGTTATGATGCAAGAGAGCCTTTTGCAAAATAATTTTTTGCTAACAAACAGCATCCTGCTGTTTGTTGCTTTTTTCATCGGATGTAGCGGCGGAACTAATGGTTCTTCCGCTGTATCTTCTACAAAAGAATCTGTCTACAGTTATGCTGTTCTTGGCCCCATAAGTAATGCAAATGTGCGAATATTGCGTGTTGTAGATGCAAAACTGGCATATGAAACTCAAACAAAAACTTACAACAACGAGTTAGAAGTTACATGGCCACAAAATAAAATAGGCTCTTTTGTAGTAGATACGAACAATAGTTTTAGTGATGATGATTTAATGCTTATTCATGTGACATCGGGCAGTGATGTTGATGCGAATGATGACGGGCAAATTGATGCGTCCTTTACGACCCTCCAAGGCGATATGTATGCCTACGCCACTTTGCGTTATATAAAAGAATCCGGAGTATATGTCAATATATTTTCAACCTTAGCCGCACAAAAAGTCACAGCAGGAAAATCCCCCACAGAGATTATAGATATTTTAACACTCTATGCAAAAAAAATATTTCGTTTAAGTTTAAACAGTGATGATGAGATTGATTATAAAGATTTGAATGCATTTGTTCCAAACCTTACAGAAACAAAAAAGTTTATTAATCCTGAAATATATACACAGATGCAAAGTAGCGGTTTGATGTTTGCTGTTTTAGACGATGAAAATTTGAGTGAGTTTATAAATCGCGATAGTGACGGCGATGGTTTAACATGGGAAGAAGAGATATTTATAGGTTCTTCGGTTTCGCTTGTAGATACCGATGCAGATGGCTTATTGGATTTTGATGAGCTTCAAGCAGGAACCGACCCGCTCAATAAAGATAGCGATTTTGATGGAATTAATGATGCCGATGAGATTCAATCCGGAACAAATCCGCTTAATAGCGATATGGATGGGGATTACATTCCTGATGGAGTTGAGTTGGCTAGGGGTTCTAATCCTTTTAATGGTGATGAAGATTTAAATGGAATTTTAGATGGACTTGATGGAGACCCTTTTTTTAAGTACCAGTGGCATTTGCGCAGCGAGGGAACAGTGGTAAGTAATACAAATAACATTGCAACAATTATAGGTAATGACTTGGACATATTAGAAGTGTATCATTATCAGCTTGGCAATGGCAGTTCTACAATTATTCAAGTTGTTGATACGGGTGTGGAACTTATTCATGAAGACCTTCCTATTGATTTGACGCGATCTCTAAACGCAGTAACGGGAGGAAACGACCCAACTTCAACGCAACCCGTTTCAAAAACTGACCCATATTCTCCTTTTGGAGTAGGACATGGCACAGCAGTAGCGGGAATAATCGCAGCAAGAGCTAACAACGGCACGGGAGTAAGAGGTGTTGTTCCAAATGCTGTTATAGCAGGCAGTAACTGGCTCGAAGAACAGTCCTTGTATGAGCTTGAGCGAGCTTGGTATAGCGCACCCAATGCGGATGAGATACTTGTAAGCAATAACAGTTGGGGAACTTATTTTTTAAAAGATACAAGTTTTGAAGATATAATAAAACTCTCAGTGGAGCAGTTGCGCGGGGGAAAAGGTAGAGTCTTTACTGTGGCTGCCGGAAATGATAGAAAAACTTTTGGTAATGCAAATCTTTCTTACGTTGCAAATAATCGATACTCCATAGCAGTAGCATCGCTTGATTATAATAATACGTTTTCATCCTATTCAAATCCGGGAAGTAATATTTTAGTCTCAGGTTATGGGGGAGAGAGATACTATGAATCGCCTACGATAGCAACAACTCTTTTAACTGGGAAATCGTATTATGAAGCGGAACTTGGTACCACTAGAGGAGCTATAACATTTGATGAAGACAGTGAAAAAAGTTATACCTTCTCTATGAACGGAACAAGTTCTGCCACGCCAATGGTCTCGGGAGCAATTGCCTTAGTTTTAGAATCCTGCCCAAATCTTACATGGCGAGATGTAAGATGGTTACTCTCTTACACATCCAGAAGAATCGACGAAAATAATGAAAAATGGATAAAAAACAGCGCGGGTAGAATACATAATATCAACTATGGATACGGGCTTGTCGATGCAGATGCAATGATACAAGAGTGTCGTTCAAAATACTATGAAAACTTGTCCGTTGAAAAATCAGGAGTAGTAAGCATAAACAATCTCAATACAGATATTCCAGATACAAAAATTGGAGTACAACTAACAATAGATTTTTTAGACGCTTTTGTTGTTGAATGGGTAGAGTTGACCTTTGACAGCGACCACCCCTATGCAGGTGATTTGGAGATTGTTTTAGTCTCCCCTAGTGGAACGCGAACTCAAATTATCACTCCAAACGAGTTAAGAAGTAATACATACTCTGGTGGATTTAGATTTTCTTCGGCAGCATTTATGGGTGAAAACAGTAATGGAAGATGGACAATTGAGGTAATTGATCAGTTAGAATCAGACAGTGGAAAAATAAATTCAGTACAATTGAAAATGTATGGTCATTAAATAAAAAGGATTTTTTATGCGCTTGATATTATTGTTGTTGTTATCTTTATGTGCTTTTGCCGAAGATTATTCTCGTTTAAAAGAACATAAACAGAAAAATCGCACTGATGTAAATGACAGCCATTATGAGTCCAACTCTCGAGTATTTTCTCAAGATACAAACAAAATGATAGTGAGATTTGAAGATATAAATAGCTTTAATTTTTCTAATTTTGAGGAAGTGTACAAGCTAAATATGTTGTTTTGTATTACCCATGGTATTTGTGTTTTTGAAAATAAGTCAGCAGAAAAAATTTATATATTAATTGAAAAAATAAGAAAAGAAAAGAGAGATATAAGTGAAATAAAGTTGTACCAAAATTACAAAATGCGTCCATTTTGATTGGAATAGACTAGGTAGATTGTTGCTGCTACTCATTCTAAATGCCGTTCAAGATGATTTAAGTTAGGTAGGAATACACCACACATCTTGTTTTACTAGGTGTCGCAAGTATCTGGAGAGGAATTTTTCTTTTTAAATCAATCAAAAATTACACTCAGTTTATTTGGCTTGCCACCCTTAGCTTTTTTCCTCTCATGATGAAGCTCACACTCCTGAAGCATAGCTTTAAAAGTATCAGGTTTTACACCTGTCAATCTTTTAAATATTTCTGGTTTTAGTTGTTGTAGTTTTTCATAATTCTTCATAAATTATGAATAGCAATTTTTAGACCTTTTTTGGGTTATGCAAGAAGTCTAGTTAGTAAATGAAGGCAAGTTGAAAGAAAATATTCCTAAGAGTTGGAAAGTTAACAAGTTTAAACATGCACAGAGGGGAACTCTTATTTAAATATACTTCTTTTTAATTTTGAGAGTATTTCTTGAACAACCCAATTTTTAAAGGGGTCGATTTCGACTCCTTTAAAAATGAAGCCAGATTAAACATCTGTACAATAATTTTTAAGTATTTGCTCTAAAAAAATGATTAACTTTTAATCAATTTTCATTTTTTGTTGCTATAATGCCGCACAATATTTTAATAAGAGAGGGAATACGTGTATATTACCATCGGTCGAAAACCATCGAAAGAAGAAATTAGCATCTTTAACATAAAAGTCTCTGAAGGAGATACCGTAGTTGATTATCGAATAGAACTCGCTACTCTTGATCAAACAGCGAAAAAAATGCTTTGTGAATGTTACAACTTAAAACCAGAGCGCATCGAGAGTACTACTAAAGTCATACTCTCTTACAATAATGAAGTTTAACATGGATTTTTTAAGAATCATTGAGAGCACTCTCATCAGTATTAAAAACTAGCCAGAGCTAGGGCAGTTTTTGCGGAGTTATTTTTGGATGTAAGTATTTAATTTTTTCAAAGCACTGTCATGCTCGATGAGGCGAAGCTCTTCAAGAAGTTTAAGCAAATCCATATCGACCACGATGTATTCATCTTTATAACGTTTTACAGCAGCTAGAGTCGGTAAACCTGTGACATGATGAAGATAAGGGTTGAGACGTCATGGTCTATCTCTGTACGTAGGTTTGGGCGAACTGCCTAAAGTTTGTAGCCCCGACTAAAATCGCGCTACCGAAGAAACTCTAAAGTAAGTTTTAGTTATTTTACACTTACAAAGAGTGACAATTTTGTAGAAAATAAATTTACAAATGGAATTTGAAATGTTAAAAAAAATATCAAAAGATACAATGTATGTCTCAGATAAAGGCTGGCTTAAGAGCCGTTTTCATTTCTCTTTTGCTGAGTATCATAATGCACACAATATGAATTTTGGTGTGCTGAGAGTTTTAAATGACGACATGCTCAATCCTCAGAGTGGTTTTGGTATGCATCCGCATCAAGATATGGAGATAATTTCTTATGTTGTTGAGGGAGAAATTACTCATAAAGACTCGATGGGCAATGAACGAACCCTAAAACGCGGCGAAGTTCAGTATATGAGTGCAGGAACAGGTGTTCATCACTCTGAATATAACAATCACAAAGAGAAAGATTTAAGACTCTTGCAAATCTGGATTGTTCCTCCAAAAAAAGGCTTACAACCGATATACGGCGAAGAGTTATATACGGCAGATGAGAGGAAAAATAAACTTTTAAACATCGTCTCTGGTCATGCAGACAAGGCGAAAATTACAATACATCAAGATGTAAATATATACGTGTGTGAGCTTGATAGGGGCAAAAGTTTAGAGTATACATTAGATGCAAAAAGACAAATTTATTTTGTTCAGATAGAGGGCGACTCAACTCTAAATAACATCACCCTTAACCCATCAGATGCAATGCAAATAACAGATGAGAGCGTTTTGCGTATTACGAGTTTAAAGAAGTCTCATTTTTTGTTTATAGAGATGGATAAACCTGACCCCTTATTCTACTAAAAAGTTTGCCATCATAGAGTGGTCTTCATGTTCAAGTATCTGACAGTGATATACAAAAAATCCAGGCACAGTGAAACGCACAATAATACAAACCATTTCATTAGGCACAACAATCACGGTATCTTTGCACCCTTTATCTGCAGCAAAAGAGAGTTTCCCGTCTCTGCCTAACACTTGAAAACGGACACCATGCATATGAAAAGGGTGTGCCATGTGTGCAGTGCTTTTGATTTCCCAAATTTCAGTAGTGCCGAGCTTCACTTTTTGATCAACACGGAGCATGTCATAAGGCTTTTTATCGAGCGTCCAAATACCTATATCCGTTTTAGCATCCGAAAAAATATTGACTTTACTTTTTTGTGTCGTAAACACAGCCTCCTTGACCTTAGAAAAATCTATTTCAGAGGGAATCTTTAGTTTTTGTGTAAAAGGCTCAAGCTTTTCATATACTTTTTTTCTTCTCCTGCTATTTATTTCCACATGCCACTCTTTTTTAAATAAGCCACATGCTTATTAATTCTTCGTTTGCTTTTTTTCTATATTTTTTACACTCATTTGTGGACTTGGTAAATTATAATTCCATACCAAATTAGACAACAAGCCAACTTGCTCTATAATTAGGTACTTTAAAGCGAAAAAGTCACACCTAAAACTTCACCTATCGGGTGTAACTTTTTCTAATTTGGAATTAGATTATGCAATATCAAGATGAGATGCACTACTGTATTGCTACGAATGATAATAATTTAGCGCCACAAGAGATTATAAAACTGCATCG
>MNYP01000014.1 GCA_001873135.1 Helicobacteraceae bacterium CG2_30_36_10 | reverse complement strand
GGCTCTATAGACACGAATAACGGTATCACTCGGAAGCCTCTCCGACCATACTGCCTCAATAATCTCATTCTTACTCACAATTCGACCACGATTTTTACAAAAAAATGCAAGCAGATTTGCCTCTTTCTTAGGGATACGTTCTATCTCTTCATCAATCCATAACTCATTTGACACAAGATCAAAAGAAATTGATTCCGATATCACTACAGAACTATCCTTAGTTCCATACACTCGACGCATTAAAACTTTGATACGCGCTAGCATTTCAGCAATAGTAAAAGGCTTACGGATATAATCGTCTCCCCCGCTTTGATACCCCTTTAAGACAGAGGCTTCATCCCCCATAGATGTTATAAAAATTGCCGGTGTAGTATCTCCGCTACTTCGCAACTCTTCTAAAAGCTTTGTTCCTAAAATTCCCGGAACATTGATATCAAGGAGATAAAAATCGTACGTCTCCTCATAACTCATATCGAGTGCTTTGTTCCCCGTAGGGGCAATATGACATATATACCCCTCATCTTCTAATGCCTCTTGGATAGTCTCTGCGAGTGTTTTATCATCTTCTAATAGTAGTATTTTCATCTAGTGTATCTCACAATTTTTGTTGGCATGTGGAAATAATTTTCTCTTTTTAGAGAGCTTTTGGCATAAAACTTTATCACCATAAATTTTAAGTTTATAGAGAGGAAATACCAAATTTTTTTCGTGAATAATCGTACCTTCATCTGTTATATTATAAGAACCCATCTAATGTACTTCACAACTTTTATTGTCATCTGAATATTTTTGAGTCTCAGGTTGCATGATAAAATGGTTAATGCCAATCTTTGCTAAATCACTTCGTACACTCTCTAAAAGTTCTTCTATCATTTCAAGGGAGAGATTTTCACACAGTACGATGTGCGCACTTCCATAAATCTCTTGTGAGTTTGGCGTATAGATGTGCAAATCATGGACTGAACTTATCTGCTCACTTTGCAAAATAGTATTTTCAATACTTTGCATGTCAACCCCGCCACTTGAATCCATCAGTGCTAAAAAGGATGTTTTCAAAATTGGGAATGTTTCTTTAATAATGTAAACACTAAATATAATTGATAAAATGGTGTCAATTGAGACGATATTAAAGAAGTAAATCACCACCCCGCCAATGGTGACACTCAGCGAAATGACTGCATCACCGAGCATATGCAGATACGCAGAGCTCATGTTAAGATCTTTTTTCTCATCTTCATGGTGGTGGTGCTCATCATCGTGATGATGATACTCAACTCCACTATGACGTAAAAGATAGGTGCTATACCCATTAATCATAAGCGCAATAAGCGAAGCTACAATAACTATAGGCGCATCTATTACATGTGGATTGTAGAACCTCATAAAAGATTCAAAAAGAATAAAAAGCATAGTGATAATCAAAAAGAGCGAGTTCACAAACGCCGCCATCATCTCCGCTTTTATATAACCAAAAGTCATTTTGATTGAGACTTCTTTTGCCCCGTAAACAATGGCAACAAGCGAAATAAAAAGGGCTAGTACATCGCCCAGATTATGAAACGCATCGGCAACCAACGCCATCGAACCGCTAAAAATTCCCGCAGCGATTTCTGCTATAACTAAGATAATATTTAAGAGTATTACCTTTTGTAGTGTTATTTTTTTACTCTCTTGCAATTGTATCTCCTTACTATTTTTTTGCCATGCTATACACCATCATTGGCACGAAGTATAAGATAAGTATAGTTCCCACTAAAAGTCCGCCGATGGCTACATCTGCAAGTGGTGAGAGTCTCTCTAGACCTACAGACCACTCAAAAGCCACCGGAATCATTCCGGCAATAGTTGCAAATGCTGTCATCATAACAGGGCGGTAACGAAGAACTATACTCTCTCTTGCTGCCTCGTAGGGAGCTAAACCTTCGCGCAGTTTCTCTTTGTAAAAATCTACCAAAAGAATAGAATTTTTAATCAAAATTCCAAAAAGAAGCAGAATTCCCAGCATACTTGGCATACAACTAGGTTTGTCAAAAATGAGCATCCCCCAACTAGCTCCTATCATCGCAAACGGTAAAGTGACAATCATAACAAAGGCTAAAGTTACAGAGCTATATATAACACTGAGTGCTAAAAATAGAAGTGCTAATCCCAACCCAATGGCTTTGAGCATTCGACCCATACTGTCATCAAGCTGAACGATATCACCCTCTTGGGATATTTTTACACCCTCTATTTTGATATCTTTAATCGCCTCATTTGCCTCATCTGTAATATGAGTTATAGCTTTTTTTTGTCTATAGGCATTGACATCTACCGTGTATAGAAGATCGGTTCGTTCGATTTTTGTTTGCGTTGGTTGTAGTGTTATTTTTGCTAATTCTCCTAAACTTACCATTCCTTTTTTGGTGTCTATCTTAACAAACTGAAGATTATTAATAAAACTTCTGTTAGTGCTGTCGCTGTAGATTCTAATAGGCACAGCGGAGAGTTGTTCAAAATTTGATTGAAATCCTACAATCTGTCCCATCATTGGCAGTTGTGCCAAAATATCGTATGGAGTGATGCCAAAACTTAATGCTTTGTTCGTATCTATATCAAGCACCGCTTCCATCTGGTCATCACTCCAGCTTTTAGAGATACTTGTAAGCCCTGTAATACCTTTGATACTCTTTATAACTCTATCGGCTCCCTCTTGTAAATCGGTCGTTTCATTACTGCTGAGGCGGATATTGAGCGGTGCTTTTATAGAAGACAGAGCAGTAGCTCCAAAATCAAAAACATCTACTTTGTTGATGCCCTCGATTTTGTGAAGTTCTTTTTGAATCTCTTTTTCTATCTCCCAGATGCTTTTTTCTCTCTCAAATCTATTGACACAGTTGATAGTGATTGTTGCCTCTGTTGGTAGATTACCGCTTCCCAAAGAGAGTGTTCCCGGCTCTGTTCCAAAACTAGTAGCTGAGGAGGAGACCTCTTTTCGTGTATGAAGCCACGTCAAAAATGGTTTTATCTTTTTGATAGAACTCTGGGTTGTTTCATTTGGACTAAAGGCTAAATTTACTTTAATAATCCCTGTATCCATCGGTGGGAGCGTATCTTTACCAATGAGTGGCATCACATTTTTCAAACTTAAAATAAGAACCGCGAGCATTCCCACAACGACTACAATACGTCTAAGTTTTGAAAAAGAGGTATATTCCAAAGCCCCTATATATATAGGGACAAAACGGGCAAAAGTTTTTTGATACAAGAGTTCAAAAAGATTTTCTACCTTTGTTTTTTTAGGATATCTCTTGTAGAGATAATCAAGTAGTTTAGGGATAAAAGTGATAGATAAAAAATAAGAGATTATAAGTGCAATAATAAGTGTAACGATAAGTGGTCTAAAAATAGTTTGTGGAAAATCGCCCACAAACATAAGCGGCGTAATGACTGCACCTGTTGCAAGAGTACCTGCAAAAACTGCTCCGAGTACCTCTTTTGTCCCATCTTGAACCGCTTTACTTACATCATCGGTAAGTGTTAAATGCCTTTCTATATTTTCAAGCACAACAACAGAATCATCAACAAGCATTCCAAGAGCTAAAATGATTGCCGTATAAACAACGATATTAAGTTCTCCGCCCATAAACCAAATGGTTCCAATTGTACCTAAAAAAACCAGGGGAATAGAGATACCGGCAACAAGCAGTGCTTTAAAATTTCCCAAAAACAAAAGCAATACAACAAGAACAAAGATAACCGCGTCTCGAAGTGCTTCAAGCATATTGTCGTTAGCTACTGTGATAAGGTCTCTTTGGGTATCTACTATCTCAAACTCTAAGTTTTTGTATTTAGCTCTTAGTTTTTCGAGTTGGGCTCTTGCATTGTTGCTCACTTGCAGAACACTTCCCCCAATTGGTCGCTGAATGGCCAAAGCTATAGACTCTTTACCATTGCCTAAAAAAGCACTGAACTGCTCTTGTTTTTTCCATGAAAGAGTCGCCACTTCTTTGAGTGCAATATTTGGAGCTACAAAGAGCTGTTCAAGCTCATTAACGGTCAGTTTTTCACCGTAATAACCAATGGTCATAAAATTTTTCTCCGATTTACTAAAACCAAAAGGGATATCTTTGTTGTTGCTTTTAAGGGCTGTCACAACCTGCCCAAGAGAGAGATTGTAAGATTTTAGTTTTTGCAAATCCACATCAATCTTGAACACTTTTTGCTGACCGCCAAAGACTTCAATATTTCCAAAGAGTTTAGAAGCTAAGAGTTTTGGTTTTATATCTCCCTCGACAAGGGCACGAATATCATCAAGCCCCATCGTATTTTCTTTGGAACTGATAGAGACAATCTCAACAGGGAGTAAAAAAGAGCCACCCGCATAGACAGAAGTGAGAGCATTTGAGGGGAGTTTAGGTTTGACGACACTCAGCGCATTTGTAGTGTCTGAGACGGCACTGTCTAAACCTTTGGCATATTCAAACTCTATCTTTACAATACTCACTCCCGCGAGAGAAGTAGAGCTAACTTGACGCACAAGAGAGAGGCGTGCCATCTCCTCTTCTATGGGTTTTGAAACTGTTGAAGCGACAAGTTTGGCACTTGCACCCGGCACTTGGGTAATGATGATAGCTTGCGGTCGCTCACTGTCGGGAAAAAGATTTTTTGGCAGTGTATTTAAGCCAATAATGCCAAAAATAACGAACACTGCTAAGGTAGCAAAAAGAAGATAAGGTCGTTTAAAAAAAAACTCAAACACCACTTACTCCTTGATAGCGATTTTCATACCGCTAAGCACCTTGAGCATGGCATCTGGTTTTGCTTGAAGCAAGGATAAACCGCTCAAATCTTCTCTGCTGACACAGCCTGTATTTCCACATGCCAAGAATGCAATCTCTCTTTTTGTTACCTTTTCATTTTCATAGAGTAAAAGATAGCTTTTAGAGTTTATTTGTAAAAAAGAGTTATTTGGAAGAAAATAACCCAAGCCTTCGTATAGCACAAGGTCTATACTCATTGTAGTACCGATACTCTCTTTTATCGCAACTTCATTGGAGATGTAACGGTTCATAGAATTTTTAGCAACCGGGAGTTTTTGCAGTGCTATTTTAGCACCTTCGTAAATAATGCCCTTTGGCTCTATAGAAGAGGGAAGTTCTAGTTCAAAATACCTTCTCTTCTCATTTGCGAAACTAAGAAGCCCTTTAAAAGGAGTTGCTATCTCACCCTGCTCGACATTTCTTTCAACAACTATGCCATCAAAAGGTGCATAAAATTTAGTGTAACTGAGTAAGTTTTTTAGCTGAGCTTTTTTATTTTTAAGAATCTCTATTTTAGATTCTACCGCTTTAGTTGCAAAAAGAGTGCTCTCTATAGCAACCTCTTCGTTGGCTATCTGTTCAGGTGATATTCCTCCAACACTCTGCAACTTCAAACTTCGTTCATGATTTGTTTGAAGCGTTTTAAGTTGGAGTGTTTTTGAAGAGAGGTCAATACGCGAATTCTCTATCTCTAGGGCAACATTTTGAACGTCATGGAGTATGTCTTGATTGTCAAGTTCTAAAAGGAGTGCACCTTTTTTAAGTGATTCTGCCATTGAGACGATATGAAGAACTCTTAGAGGAAGTTTTGAGCTGTACTGCACCACCCCTTCACTTTTGACGCCTGCAAGAGCTTGAACTCGAATGTCACCTTGTTTTTCTATTGGGTGAAAAATCTTTGCATTAAGTGCAAACTCCTCCATTAATGGTTTTGATGCCAACTCCGCTTTTTTGTTCTTTACTAAAACAACGCCGCCAAAAACCAGCAGAACCACTATTGCCAAATATGTAATCTTTTTCATCTTTACTCCACCATCTCTTTCAAATCTATTCCGTATACAACGCTAAGTTTACTCAGCAGTTGCCATTCTCTTAATTTTAGCTCTGCAAAAGCAGTAAGTGCACCTGCATACTCCTCTTCGTACCTCAAATACTCTTCCATATTCATACGACCCTCGCTATAAGACATTTTTGCTATAAGACGTAACTGCTTCGAGTTGTCTATGCTCTTTTGCAGATAAACCTTGGATGCCTCGAGCGCATCAAGCTCACTCAGAGTTGAACTCTCAAGTGCTTTAAGTTCATAAAGTTGCTTCGCATAAAGATTTTTCGCTTGTGCATAGGCAACTCTTTTTTCACTCTCTTTAGCGCCAACATTTCTGTCATACAGAGGCATAACAATTTTTATGCCGACAAAGCCGACATCTCTATCGAATCTTTCGCTATTGTTGTACGATTCACCGAAGCCTTTAAGGTAAGAAGCTTGGAGCATCACTTTTGGAAAATAACTCTCTTTTGCACTTTTGAGTGAATTTTTAGCGACATGTGCAAAGTACTTTAGAGGTTTTGCACCTGCATCTGAGGAACCCTCGGGCACTCCCTCTTTAAACTTCATAGGAGCTGCTTTTTTTACACGAATGCCTGTGAACGACTCTATAGAGTTGATTTGTCTCTTTTTTTGTGCTTGAAGCGTCTGTAGGGCAACATCTATCTGTGCTATTTTATTTTCAAGCTTGAGCCCTT
>MNYP01000039.1:5482-6777 GCA_001873135.1 Helicobacteraceae bacterium CG2_30_36_10 | reverse complement strand
AGTCATTCATTTTTTTACCCAATTTTTATAAAATATATCTTTGAGGTTTAATTATATCATGTTAAAATACTTTATGCCTAAACTTATATACTTTTTTATTTTGCTCAGTGTGTTCTTATCTTCCTTATTTTCAGTGTATGCTAAAGAGCCGACCTTAGCTATTTTAAATACTATAATTTCAAACGAGACTCAAAAATTGAGCATTGGCAATTATGGTTTTACTTGTGAACCTTATGGCGTTTTAACTTTAGAAAAATTATATAACAATGCAACTATGGATTACACATGCCAAGATAAAATAAAAACATTTTATATAAAACACCCAGACTTAGAATATTACTCTAGTTCCATTTTGCATATACGGCAGATGTATCATATTGAATTTAAAGGCAAAGAGTGTATTTTATATGCAAAAGGGCAAAAAGTGTTATCTGAAATTTTACTTGAAGAAGGCTTGGCGGTTAAACAACCGGCGTTTGATGATGAAGAGTATAATTACCTTTTCTCTAAAGCTCAAAATAGAGCAAAATCTAACAAAAAAGGACTCTTTGAAGATGATACTCTTAGTGCCTGCATTGATTCGTTGTATGAGGAATAGTATTGAAAAAAGCTTTTTATAAAGGAATTTTTGTTAGTCTAATCAGTATATTACTCAACTTTAGTTTTAAAGTGTTAACTGCGAATTTTATCGATAAAGCATCCTTGACACTTTATTTTACGGCTATAGATATATTTACCTTAACTCTTTTGGTTTTAGTAGGTTTTCGTTCATCAATGGTAGTTTCTTTTTCTCAGAAACAAAATGCAAATACGATTATAAATATTTTTAGAGTAGTAATGGTTATTGTTGTTTTAGCTGTATGGGCATTCGTTATTCCATTTTTAAAACATAAATTAGGCATTCATATACATTATTGGTATTTGGTTGCTACTGTTTTGAGTCTTAGTTTAGCCGTCTATTTTTCAAATATTATAGCCATGTATAGACTTTACAATATAATTAATTCCGTAATGCTTATTGAGCCGATAGCCCTTCTTTTTTGGTTTTTACTAGCGTATTTTATTTTTCATTTAACGGGTGTCCAGCCACTTTTTATCGCTACAATTATGAGCTCTTTAGGTGTTAGCATTTTCATATACAGTGTGAGCAAAAAATACTATTCATCTATATCTCTTAAGAGACCGGTTTTTGACGAGCAGGCTATAAAGTTTATTAAAAATTCTGTTATTTCTACTATAGAATTTGGTTCCGGCATAGTTCTTTTATACATGGTAGTTTTTTTGATGTTACGATA
>MNYP01000039.1:0-5467 GCA_001873135.1 Helicobacteraceae bacterium CG2_30_36_10 | reverse complement strand
ACTTGGTGATTTTCAAGTTGTTACTAAGCCGATTTTTACCTATATGCTTATGCTTTTTGTATTTCCAATTTTCAGATTTGTTCTTCCGGAACTTTCTAAACTTATAAGTGAAAAGAATATCAGTGAAATCGAATCTGTAAAAAAATGGATTCTTAGATACGCATTTATAGTCAGTGGGGGTTTTCTAATCGTAGCTCTATTACTCTCTGATGAAATTATAAAACAACTCTTTCCATCGGAATATGCTAACGCCTCTTTGATGATAAAACATCTTGCATTTTTCTTTATATTTTTAATTTTAAATGCCTTCCAAGTAGCTTTTATTAAAGCTAGCGGAGCATTTTTAAGTGCTCTTTTAGTAAGACTTTTTGGTATTGTAATTCTTCTTGGTACATTTTATACAATCTATAACTTCTTCTCTAAAAGTGTAATTTCAGTAATTATTGCTTTAGTAAGCAGTCATATTTCAATGTTTGCGGTTTCGTATTTTTTAGAGAGAAAGATATTAGTAAAGTTAAAAAAAGATAGTGGGGTTAATTAGTCCTGATTGTTAGTCATATAAACCCAAAATTCTTTATGTGTGTGACCTTTATTTAAAAAATAAATTTGGAGAATTGTTACTCTAAAGAGTGTTAGAAGCATTTTTGCAAAGGGTATAAAAAGACTAAGACCTACTAATATGGACTGTTCTTTATCACCCTTTGATTCTATCATCTCTTTCATGCCAATATTTTTGCTTAAATATATACCAAACATTATCGAAAATGCAAAATTAAGTATAAGTCCAAAAATTATATATGCCATAAGATCTTGTTCGTGCATTCCGGCTATCATTTGTGTGAATTCCTTGTGATTAAAACGATATTTTATCTAAAACTATCTTTTATCTTTTTTATTCGTACGATTTAATTTTATTTTTTGTAAAAAAAGTTCCAAATGGAATGAATGAAGCTATAAAAAAAAGAATACTTTCTTTTATGGACCATTTAGTCTCTTGCCATGCTATCGCCAGTAAAATACAAAATATTATAAAAAGTATACCATGTATCATGCCAACTATTTTTACGGCTATTGCAATGTCTAGCAGATATTTTAGAGGCATTGCAACAAATAATAAAGCTAGATATGAGTAGCCTTCAATAGTATTAATCAAGCCGAATTTTTTGACACCAGTTTTAATCATTTTACATTCCTAAAATTTTTATGAAGTATATAATCAAAAAGTAACAATTTGGCTGTATTTAAAAGTTTACAAATAGAGTTAAAAAATCTTTTAAACATCTTTATACTATACTCACGGCAAATAATGAGCAAAAGGTAGATTTATGGACACTAACCTCGTCGTAGAAGGTTTAAAGTTTATGGCTTTAGGGATGGGAACGGTTTTTGCATTTTTAATAATACTAATAGCGGTGATGTATGCAATGTCAGCTATCATACATAAATTTTTCCCTGAACCACAACCTAATATGGAAACTAACCAAGCAGGTACTCAAGACAACAAAAAAATAATTGCAGCTATCTCCGCAGCAATCACGCATCATAGAAAAGGGTAATAATTTTAATGGCTAAAAAATTTATAGATATAATGGATACAACTTTTAGAGATGGTTTTCAGTCAGTTTTTGGCGGTCGTGTACTAATGGATGATTTTTTTCCGGCAGTAGAAGCCGCAAAACATGCTGGAATAACTCACTTTGAATTTGGCGGGGGTGCTAGGTTTCAATCTTTATATTTCTATTTAAATGAAGATGCGTTTGAGATGATGGACAGATTTCGTGCTATCGTAGGACATGAGGCTAACCTTCAAACTCTTGCCCGCGGTGTTAATACGGTTATGCTGGACACTGGTTCAAAAGATTTAATTGATTTACATGCAAAAATGTTCAAAAAGCATGGAACTACGACTATCCGTAATTTTGATGCTTTAAATGATGTAGAAAATTTAAAGTACTCAGGTGAGCGAATTGTTCATCATGGCTTAAAGCACGAAGTAGTCGTAACTATGATGGATTTACCTGCGGGTTGCCATGGTGCTCATGATGTTGCTTTTTATGAAAAAACGCTTCGTGAAATTTTAGATAGCGGTATTCCATACAACAGTATTTGTTTTAAAGATGCGTCTGGCACTTCAAGTCCTAAAAAAGTGTATGATACTGTTAAAATGGCACGCAAGTTAGTTCCTGAGGGAACACATTTGCGTCTTCATACTCATGAAACAGCAGGAGTTTCTGTTGCTGCTTATTTGGCTGCTCTCGATGCAGGAATAGATGGTATAGATATGGCTGCTTCTCCTGTGAGTGGCGGTACAAGTCAGCCAGATATTTTAACTATGCTTCATGCAACAAAAGGCATGGATTATGACCTTGGCGGTTTAGAAATAGATAAAATTTTACAATATGAAAAAGTTGTTGCCTCTTGTCTTGAAGATTATTTCATGCCTCCAGAAGCTACTATGGTTTCTCCGCTTATCCCATTCTCTCCAATGCCAGGTGGAGCACTTACGGCAAACACACAAATGATGCGTGATAATAATATTTTAGATAAATTCCCAGAAGTTATCGATGCTATGAGAGAAGTAGTTGAAAAAGGCGGGTATGGTACATCTGTAACTCCAGTTTCACAATTTTATTTTCAACAAGCCCTCAACAATGTTATGCAAGGTCCATGGAATGCAATTGCTCCCGGATATGGCAAAATGGTTCTTGGTTATTTTGGTAAAACTCCGGTTGCTCCAGACCCGGAAGTTGTTAGAATTGCATCTGAAAAATTAAACTTGCTGCCGACTACACAAAAAGTTCTCGATTTAACTGAGGCTGATGAGACTAAATCTCTGGCTTATTGGAGTGATAAGTTAAAAGAAGAGAATATTGAAACGACTGATGAAAACATCTTTATTGCTGCGGCATGTGGAGAAAAAGGAATTACCTTCCTTAAAGGTGAAGCAGAAGTAAACATTCGTAAAATATCAAATATGCCAAAAGAAGAAGGAAACAATATGGGAAGCGGAAATTATACAGTAGTAGTTGATGGTCAAAAGTTTAGTGTTCAGGTTACAGAGGGTGATGCAGATATTCAAGTAACAGCAGTAAACGGGGAGAGTGTTGAGAGTTCAGCTCCAAAGGCCGCAGGCTCAGACCTCGCAATAAAAGCACTTCTGCCGGGCAGCGTTTGGAAAATCGTTGCAAATCCAGGACAGAGTGTAAAAGAGGGTGATGTCATACTTATAATAGAATCTATGAAAATGGAAATAGATGTGCAAGCGCCTAGAGGCGGTGTAGTAAAATCTATCAATGTAAAAACAAACGACAAGGTAGTCGAAGGTCAAATCGTAGCAGTAATAGGTTAGGTTATGAAGTATTTTATTCTTAAACTATTTACATTCTTTATGCTTTTTTCCTTTACAAATACATTTGCAAATGAGCAGATGGCAAATGCTACAGAGTCTACTCATAAAGAAGAGACCTATCAGACTAGACCTTTTGCCGAAATGATGAGTGGTTTTATCGCTTCAACAGGGTTAAATGCATTAATAAATCCTGATCCGGATGAACTTGATTCTAAGGGTGAACATATGAGTGATTTCCATAAGGGAGTCGGTCGTCTGATTATGATTTTAGTCACATTTTTACTTTTTTGGTTGGCTATTGCTAAGGGCTTTGAACCGCTTTTACTTCTTCCAATCGCCTTTGGTGGATTGTTGGCAAATATTCCCGTTGCGGGCATTGCCGGAGAACACGGATTTTTAGGTGTTATTTACCATATGGGTCTCTCCAACGAAATGTTTCCTATCATCATCTTTATGGGTGTCGGGGCAATGACCGACTTTGGTCCTCTTTTGTCAAACCCAAAAACAGCACTGCTTGGAGGTGCTGCACAGTTTGGTATATTTGGTACCCTTGTCGGTGCCGTAGCCCTTTCTCACTTTGGTTTTGTTGACTTTACTCTTCAGCAAGCCTCGGCTATCTCAATCATAGGCGGGGCAGACGGTCCGACGTCTATCTTTATAGCAACGAAACTTGCTCCCGAGCTTTTGGGTGCTATTGCCGTTGCCTCATACTCCTATATGGCCATGGTTCCTATTATTCAACCTCCAATTATGAAAGCATTAACAACTGATGCAGAGAGACGAATCAAAATGACTACGCTTCGTCACGTCTCTCGTTTAGAGAAGTTGATTTTCCCTATCACGGTTCTCTCTCTTGCCATTTTAGTCTTACCTGAAGCTACGCCGCTTATTGGTGCATTTATGTTTGGTAATTTCTTAAAAGAGTCTGGTGTTGTTGAGCGTCTTAATGATACTCTTCAAAATTCTCTTATAAATATCACTACTATTTTTCTTGGTCTTGGTGTAGGTTCTAAGCTAGCAGCAGATCAGTTTTTAGTTCCAGACACTATGTTTATTATGGTTCTTGGTATTATTGCCTTTTCTGTCGGTACTGCAGCGGGTATTTTTATGGCTAAGCTGATGAACCTGTTTCCAGGTCATAAAATTAATCCTCTTATTGGTTCAGCCGGTGTTTCAGCAGTTCCGATGGCGGCACGTGTATCAAATAAAGTCGGTATGGAGTATGACCGCACAAATATGCTTTTAATGCATGCTATGGGTCCAAATGTTGCAGGTGTTATCGGTTCGGCAGTTGCAGCCGGTGTACTTATTTCACTTTTTCAATAAATACACATCTCGGCATGTGGAACTTTCCACATGCCATCTTCTCTAAAATTTTTTAAGCTATTATTTTATTACTATTTTTCCATTACACTTATAATAAGTGGTATAACATTATGACTTTTAGTTTTGTCAATAAAACCGTCTGCGCCTAGTGATTCGGCTTCTCGTTTATTGTTTTCACCGGTCATAGAGCTATTGACAATAATTGGAATATTTTTAGTGAGTGGATTAGCTTTTAATAATTTAACAACCGTAAAACCGGACATTTCAGGCATTTCAATATCAGTTATAATAACTGGAATCTTTGAAGCATCTTCGCCTAAAGAGAGTACATAATCCACAAGTTTTTTTCCATTGTCAAAAATCTGCATCTTTAAGCTGGCATTAGAAAATATTTTAGCTAAGTGCCTTTGAGCCGTTTTTGAATCTTCGGCTATAAGAACAGTCCCTTTCTTTAGCTTATCCGGAATAGTTAAATCTTTTATATTTGAGGGTGATTGAAGTACATCAACCATAGCTTGAGGAATTACGTCAGCAAGGAGTTTTTCATAATCTAAAATAAGACATAAACTGCCATCATCTAATCTTGTATCATTCATGACCAAGCCCTCTTGCCCAACTCTATAGCTGTCAGGAGCGTGCATTTGTTCCCAGTTTTTCTTTATAACTCTAAACGCTGACATGATTCTAAGACCAATTATAATTCCATTGAAGTCACATATTAAAATATTAGATCTTTTTATTTCTTCTTTATTCAGAGGTATACTAAGCCAAGCAGGAAAATTCAATATAGGA
>MNYP01000126.1 GCA_001873135.1 Helicobacteraceae bacterium CG2_30_36_10 | reverse complement strand
CGCTCCCGGCAGGCGGGCGAGGAGCTGGTCTGCGTCGCCAATTTTACCCCGGTGCCGCGGCATAACTACCGGATCGGGGTCTCCCTAAGCGGCATCTGGGAGGAGATTTTGAACAGCGACGCGCCTCTTTACGGGGGCAGCGGCATGGGCAATTGCGGCGAAGTGCGGGCGACGCCGGTTGCCGCCCACGGCCATTACCATTCCCTTAATCTCACCCTGCCGCCGCTGGCCATCATCGTTTTCAAGGTGCGAAAAAATGGCTGAAAACAAGCTCCACTACCGTCATGTCATGCCCTTCGGCGCCGAGATGGACCCCCGGGGCGGCGTCCTGTTTCAACTCTGGGCGCCCACCGCCCAGCGGGTGGAGCTCTGTCTCGAAGGCGACCGGGAGAGCGGGCCGGCAATTCCCATGTCGGCCGCGGAAAACGGCTGGTATCGACACCACCTCCCCGGAGCCGGACCAGGTAGCCGCTACCGGTTCCTGATCAACGGCGAGATCCGCGTTCCCGATCCCGCCTCCCGCTGCCAGGCCGAGGACGTCCATGGTCCGAGCGAGGTGGTGGACCCGGCGGCCTTTGCCTGGCCGGAGGACGGCTGGCTGGGAAGACCCTGGGAAGAGACGGTCCTCTATGAGCTGCACGTGGGGGCCTTCACGCCGGAGGGCACCTTCAAAGCGGTGGAGGAGCGGCTCGATTATCTTGCCGAGCTGGGAGTAACCGCCATCGAGCTGATGCCGGTGGCCGATTTTCCCGGGGCCTGCAACTGGGGCTACGATGGGGTCCTGCCCTTTGCCCCGGACCGCAGCTATGGCCGGCCGAAGTCATTTTTAGTCATAAGGGTTTTTCAAGTGAAGTCTTTGATTTTGGGTATAAAGAAGATTTTAATTTATATTTTTATGCAACAGATTTAGCCCGCGGACCTGATGGAAAATTGTGGGTTGTCAGTGACAAAACACAAGGGCCTTCAGGATTAGGGTATGCCATAGAAAATAGACTGACGATGAATAGTATCTCTGCAGATCTCTACTCTCATGTTAAAAGAAAGAAATTAGCCTCTTTTCTTGAAGAGTATAAAGCTCTTTTGGGCAGGTTGTCAGGGGGAGACCTTTCGACTGTTGCATTGTTCACTCCGGGACCGCATAATGAAACTTATTTTGAACATGCATATTTAAGCACTCACTTAGAGATTAAGATGCTTCAAGGGGAAGATTTACTGGTTAAAAACGGCTCTCTTTGGCTAAAAAGTCTAAGCGGTCTTAAAAAAATCAATACACTTTTAAGAAGAGTCGATGACAGATATTGTGACCCTTTGGAGCTAAAAAATGATTCACAATTAGGAGTCGCCGGGCTTGTAGATGCCATGAGGCAGGATAAGTTAAATATGGTAAATCCAATAGGAAGTGCTATTGTTGAAAATGTCGGACTTAATCCATTTATGAAAAAAATAGCACAATACTTTTTAAAAGAGGACCTTATACTCCCTCAAATAGCAACGTGGTGGTGCGGACAAAAGACAGCACTTGACTATGTTTTGGCAAATTTAGACACTTTAATAGTAAAAAAAATTGATAGAACAGAACAGATTAAAATATATTTTGGAAAAAAATTATCTTTAGATGAGCGGACTAGCTTAGTAGAGTTGTTGTTACAAAACCCACATAAATATGTTGCTCAAGAAGAGGTTGATTTTTCTACTGTACCTTATTATAACAATGGTGCCATTGAGCCAAGAAATGCTGTTATAAGAGCATATTCTCTTAAAACGGATGAGGGCTATTCCGTTATGAACGGCGGGCTTGTAAGGGTGTCCGAGAACAAAGACACTCTTCTAGTTTCTTCCAAGCAGGGTGGTATTAGTAAGGACTTATGGATACTTGGAGAAGATGCCGTTAAGACAGAGCAGTACAACATTTTAAATCATACACTATATGTTGAGACGTCAATTGATAAAATATCAACACTAAAAGCAAGCAATCTATTTTGGCTTGGAAGGTATCTTGCAAGGTCTATCTCTACAACAAGACTCATTATTAATGTTATTAAAAAGATTACAAATTTTTATAGATATGAAGTTGTGACATCAAAAGAGTCGCAGGTCATTTTGCAAAATGCTTTAACGCATATGACTAAAACTTACCCTGGTTTTATGGATGTAAATAATAAAGTGAACCGTGAAGTTTTTCCGATGGTTGAAATAACCTCAGTGGTTAAAGATACGCATAGGTCAGGCTCTTTGTCTTTTACAATAACAATGCTCTCAAATACTAATATAAACTTGAAAGATTTGTTGACGATAGAATCGTGGAAACTGTTTGAGAGAATGCAAAAAGAGTGGAATGAGTTTGCATACAGAAAAAACGACTCAACACTAGTTGTAGCTAGTGAACTTGATAAATTTCTGATTTATTTAATGGCCTATAAAGAACTGGTAAAAGAGAGTATTTTCAAAGAACAAGGTCTAATTTTATACAATATAGGGTACACAATAGAAGATGCCTTGCTTCTGATTTCTAAAGCGAGATCAATACTTTGTTTAAAAGTAGACAAGACTATCGGAAATACTTTACTAGAAGGAATGCTAAACTCTATGGAGAGTTTTAACGCGTATAGAGCACATTATAAAAGTTCTCTAAACCTAGAAAATGTTATTGAATTTTTAATATTGAATAAACAGTTTCCAAAATCATTAACCTATGTTGCAAAAAAGCTTCTAAAAGATTTTAAGTTACTGCCTAAAGCAAAAGTTGTTTCAACGCCATACGAAGACGCTCTTATAAAAGTTCAGCAATTATTGGAATTTATAGATTTAAAAACTATAACAAAAATTACAGAGCAAGAGGGTGTTTATTTGGAACTTGATAAAGTTTTAGCAAAATTATCAGATTTGTTTTTAGAGTGTTCTGATGAATTTTCAAATACATATTTTTCACATTATGATGAGTAGTTATGATATATGATATTTACCACAAAACAGAGTTTCAGTACCAAAGCAGTGTGACTTTTAGTCATAATATTGCAAGAATAAAACCAAAAGCAAATTTGTATCAAAAGTTATTAGAATTTTCTTTAGATATTATGCCTCAAGTTTATGAGTCTCATGAGTTTACAGATATGTTTGGTAACAGTAACACTCATATGTTGATAAGGAAACCGCACCGCTCACTTTGTGTAATTGGTAAATCAAAGGTAGAGATTTTTCCAGAACTTATAGAACAGCATGTTAATAGTGTAAAAGAAAATAGCATTACTTTTAGTAGTGCTTTAGAACGCTTGGCGAGGTTTAATGTTGATGACTTATGTGCGAAACAGTATCTTTTTGCGTCAACCCTTATCCCAAAAGGATCCTCGCAGATAAAAGAGTATGCCTTAGAATCTTTTCACTTAAAGAGAGATATTTTTGAGGCCACTAATGAATTTATGGGACGTATTTTTAATGACTTTAAGTTTGTATCTGGTTTTAGTGATATAACAACCCCTGTGGAAGAGATTTTTGAAGCCAAAAAAGGTGTGTGTCAAGATTTTGCACAATTTGCCATATCAGCCCTACGAACAATTGGTCTGCCTGCGAAATATATAAGTGGCTATATTGAAACACTACCTCCCAAGGGAGAAGAAAAATTATTTGGTATTGATGCTTCTCATGCATGGTTTTGTGTCTATATACCAAATGCAGGGTGGATAGAGTTTGACCCCACTAATAATATGATTCCAAAAGAGCAGCACATACTCTTAGGTTCAGGAAGAGATTATAATGATATTTCACCCTTAAGGGGCGTGGTTATGAGTAGTGGCAACAGTAACTTATCTGTTACGGTTGATGTAAGAAAAGAAAATAAACAACAGCTACAAATGCAATTTCAAAGCCAGCGGTGATTTATTCACTGCCAGCAAAGTGTTATCCGATAATAATTTTATCTATTTTGACATTAAGTGCAGTCAGACGTTCGTCTTGTGTAGTTCCTTTCACTTTTTTCACTTTTGGTAAATCTTCGTGATCTTTGGTTAAATATTCACAAATAGAATCAATCTCTTCAAATATTGACTGAATAATCTCTTGGTCTTCTTCCTCATGAAATCTAATGCGATAATCTGCTTCTTCAACAATTTTACCTACCCTGAAAAAAGAGTCACTTAGTGCTTTATTCTCCCTCATTGCACGAGCATTCCAAATTTCACCAATAAGTGATTGTGCATGATCAATCAATTTGTAATCAATCTCTAAATGATTATTGTGGGTACTTAAAAATAGTGCATGAAGCTCTATAATTTCGCCGAATGCTTCACTATCAAGAAGATGACGACAGATAATCGCATTTTCTCTCGCATTTGTTAAAATATTTAATATATTTGCATTATGCTTACCAAATATAGCCTCTTTTAAAAAGTCATATGCATTTACATATTTTAATTCAACATCAAATTTATCATACAATTTGACACCGGCATCTTTATCGGTATCAATTACTTTATCATACGCTGTGCTTATTTCACGCAGTGTAATCGCTGTACGCTCCAAGTATCGTCCTAACCAGTATAAGTTTGTAGCTACATTTCCTGTAATATATTTGCTCATGTTATAACTCCATTACCCAAGTATCTTTGAACCCACCACCTTGTGATGAGTTAACTAAATAGTTGCCCTCTTCGAGCGCATATCTTGTAAGTCCACAATTCCAAACTTTTATATCATCAGCTGCAACAACATAAGCTCTAAAGTCTGCTTTTCTATCTTGAAGGTCTTTGTTTAGGTAACATTTTTCATCATAAAATTCAATGAGCTCTTGAGCAATAAAACGTCTTGGATTGGCTTTTACAATGGTTTTTAAATCTTCGATTTGTAGTGCCGACATCTCATGACCAAACAGCACACCGTAACCACCAGCTTCAGCAACATCTTTAATAACTAATTTTTCCATATTGTTAAAGATATATTCCATATCTTCTTTGAAATAAGGAAGGTAAGTAGGTGCATTTTTAAGAATAGGCTCTTCACCGAGATAGTACTTAATCATCTTGGGAACAAAATAATAAATACCTTTGTCATCGGCAACTCCGTTTCCAATAGCATTTAAAAGAGCTACATTACCGGCTAAATATGATTCAACTATGCCTGGTACACCTATAAGACTCTCAGGATTAAAAAACTTTGGATCCATAAAATCATCATCAAGTCTGCGATACACCGAACCGACTCTAATACGTTTTCCGTTATAGTTTTTAAAGTATACTTTTTTATCAATGACAATCAGTTCATGTGGACGTACAAGAAGGGCGCCAGACTTTTCGGCTAGATAACTATGCTCATAATAGGCTGAATTATATCGCCCCGGCGTCAATACAACATTTACACCGCCCGTGTTAACATAATCCATCGCATTAGCAATAATACTCGGATAGTTTTTGATAGGCTCAATTTTCATCTGTTCAAAAAAATCTGGATAAATTTTTCTGTAAGTATCACGAATAGAGAGTGGATAGCTTGAGCCACTTGGTACTCTTAAATTATCTTCGAGAATAATCCATTTGTCATTGGAAGAATCTTTAACAAGGTCAATTCCATTTATGTGTGCTCTTATTTTTTTTGATGGAGAAAAGCCAACGAATTCTTTTAGGTACCCACTTGCTTGTTCGACAAACTCTCGTGGAATAATACCCTCTTTAACGATTTTGGCATCTGTATATAAGTCTTCCAAAAAGAGGTTCAAGGCTTGAACCCTCTGTTGTAAACCTTTTTCGATTTCAGTAAACTCTTTTTTCGAAATAATTCTCGGTATTACATCAAAAGGCAAAGACTGTTCTATAAAGTTTCCATCTTTATATAGATTGAAATTAATTGCAAACTTATCCATGTACAGTTTAAACTCATCAATTTTATTTCTATCTTGTTTAGAGAAAATTTCCCAAAATTTATCGTGAAGTTCTGTCGACTTTTCTAACATAAAACACCCCTTCGTAAGTTATATTATATATTAATATATTATACTACACAAAAGGGGATAGAAACTTAATAATAGAGTAATTAATAAGCATCTTGGAAGAGAGTGTTTACTTAAATGCTCTATTTAAAGCTGAAAAAAGAGCTTTGATTGAAGCAGTAGCTATATCGTTGTCTCTTCCTATACCAAAGCAAGATAAAATTTCTGGACTTTGTATCTCTATGTAAGCAACAGCTTCTGCGGAACTCTTGTCGCCGCGAGAGTGTTCAGAATATGAGTTAATTGTAAATGTTTTATCATAATCTTTCATGAGTGCATTTTTACAAGCATCAATTGGACCATTTCCTTCTCCGATTGCTACGATTTCTTTACCATTATAGCTATAGGTTAAAATACAACTTGCTACTCTTTTGCTTGAAGTTATAGTATAGTCAATTAACGTAAGATGCTCTTTTAGATTAAAATAGTTCTTTTTAAATATTTTAAAAATCTCTTCTGCCTCAAGCTCTTTACCCTTTTCCTCTGTAACACTTTGTACTAAGCGACCAACTTCAGGGTGCATTGCTTTTGGCAGTTGAAAGCCATAATTTTTCTCTAGTATATAAGCTACGCCACCCTTTCCGGATTGAGAGTTAATTCTAATTATGCTTTCATATGTTCTTCCAACGTCTGTCGGATCTATTGGCAAATAAGGGACTTCCCAAAAAGGATTGTCTTGAACTTTTCGGTATGCTAAGCCTTTATTTATCGCATCTTGGTGCGAACCGGAAAATGCAGTATAAACCAATTCTCCGACATAAGGATGACGCAAGTGCGTTGCAATCTCTGTACATTTTTCAACCACTTCTATGACTTCATCTATCTTAGAAAAATCCAATTTAGAATCTACTCCTTGGGTTGTCATATTAAGGGCTAAGGTAATAATATCTACGTTGCCGGTTCTCTCGCCATTACTCAGTAGCGTGCCTTCGACTCTGTTCGCACCGGCAAGAAGAGCAAGTTCGGTTGCAGCTATGCTAGTTCCTCTGTCATTGTGGGTATGCGTCGAAATAATTACATTTTCACGATTATCTAAATGGTTAGCCATCCACTCAATTTGGTCGGCATAAATATTTGGAGTTGACATCTCTACAGTGGCAGGTAAGTTGATAATAACTTTTCTTTGTGCACTTATGCCCCAGCGAGCAGTTACAGCATTAGAGATTTCTGCGGCAAATTCTAGTTCAGTTCCCGTAAAACTCTCAGGAGAGTACTCTAAAAAAATCTCTCCATCATGTTCCTTTTCATATTTTTTGACTAAATCGACACCTTCTAAAGCAAGTGCAATAATCTCTTCTTTACTCTTTTTAAATACTATTTTTCTTTGAGCAACAGAAGTTGAGTTGTAAATATGAACAGTCGCTTTTTTAACACCTTTTAATGCCTCGAATGTTCTAGCGATTAAATGTTCCCTAGCTTGAACAAGAACCTGAATGGTAACATCATCGGGAATAAGTTTATCATCAACTAAGCGGCGTAAAAAATCAAATTCTACTTTAGATGCAGAGGGAAAACCAATCTCAATTTCTTTGAAACCAAGCTTTAACAAGAGTGTAAAAAGTTCAAGTTTTTTATTCATATCCATAGGGTTAATAAGTGCCTGATTTCCATCTCGCAAATCTACACTGCACCATGTTGGTGCATGAGTTATTGTATTGTCGGGCCATTTTCTATCTGGCAAATCTATTTTTGGATAAGGCTTATATTTACCTTTTGGTATTCGATTCATTATGAATCCTTTAAGACTTGAAATTTTGACAGTTACACTCTTAGAACTATCATTGCCGGAATTATATCGAATTTATGATTATAGAATTTTTGGGTGTTGAAAATAGTTTGTTATTCTAAAATTATTGTAAAAAAAATGCCTAAATCAGAGTTGTGTACATTTATGGTTACGTTATATTTTGGCATGAAACCCTACTGATTATAAGATTTATGATAGATGAGATTAGATGGTGGTAATTCCCACATAAGTGGGAAGGGTTATAGTGTTAAGCTATGAAAAGCTTAGCACTGATAAGTAGTTATAAACTCGTAAGCAGTCGGACGACCTTCATCTGGCCAAACATCACGCTCAAATCTGTAGTGTCTATACGCTTCTAAAAATTCATCAGTGAAAACTGGCTTTAAGAAGTCATTGTCACGCACAAGGGCTTCAAGTGAGCCGCGAAGAGTGTGAGGCATTTGAGGGAGCCCTTTTTCACGAATTTCATCTAATGAAAGTTGATATAAGTCCTCATCCATAGGGCCAACTGGAACCTCCTTGTTCTGTATACCGTCAAGTCCAGCCATCATCATTGTTGCAAATGCAAGGTAAGGACAAGCAGTAGAATCTGGGAATCTCATCTCAATACGAGTAGCTTTTTCACCGGCACCATAAGGGATACGGCAAGCTGCAGAACGGTTTTGAGAAGAATAAGTTAAAACACTAGGTGCTTCAAACCCTGGAAGTAATCTTTTGTATGAGTTGGTTGTTGGATTAGTAAATGCAGCAACCGAACGTGCATGTTTAAAAATACCGCCCACATAGTTAATACCCATTTCAGAAACGTTCGCATAGTTTCCTTCTTTATAAAAAAGGTTTTTACCATCTTTCCATAATGATTGGTGAACGTGCATACCGTTACCGTTGTCGCCAAACATCGGTTTTGGCATAAACGTAGCAGTTTTGCCGTTAAGATGAGCTACCATTTTTACAACATATTTGTATTTTTGAACATTGTCAGCTGCACCGATGATGTCAGAGAAAACGATACCTATTTCATGTTGACCCTGTGCAACTTCGTGGTGACCAAGAATAACTTCAAGACCAACTTGCTCCAAAATAAGCATCATTTCAGCACGCATATCAACACCGGTATCTGTTGGTGCTACTGGGAAGTACCCACCCTTCGTTCCTGGACGGTGTCCGTTGTTGTAACCATCTGGGTAAGAAGTGTTGGAGTTCCATCCACCCTCTTCAGTATCAAGTTTATAACCAGCTTCGTTGATATTGTCAACAAACTTTACATCATCAAAAATAAAAAATTCATTTTCAGGACCAAAGTATGCAGCATCAGCGATACCTAAAGATTCAGCATGTTTAAGAGCTGCTTTTGCGATTGAACGAGGACATCTCTCATACGCTTGGTTCTTGTAAATATCATAAACATCACAAAAAATTATGATGGTTGGATCGGCAGTAAAAGGATCTAAAAATGCAGAATCAGCATCAGGCTTAAGAAGCATATCTGATTTATTGATTGGTTGCCATGCGTCTATAGATGAGCCATCAAACGGTAAGCCACCCTCAAGTTGTCCAGCATTTACAGCACTCATTCTGTAAGTAACATGGTGCCAAGTACCTTTAATGTCTGTAAATCTAAAGTCTACAAACTGAACATCATTTTCTTCACAAAAAGTAAAAAACTCCTCTGTGCTATTAACAAATTTTCCCATTTATTTCTCCCGAATATAATCTCTTGTTAGTATATCTTATTTAATTTCAATAAAATATTTAATAGTGATGAAAAATTAATCATCTTCTCTTTTGTTTCGTAAAGTTATCTTTTTATGATGCTTAAAAGTGTTGGGGTCTTACTTAAATTATAAAATTTAAGTAAGTTAGATCTAGTGAAGCTTATCTGTAAATACTAATTTCTCCGCCTTTTTGTGCATACATCATTAAGTTTGCAACATTTAATGAGCGGTCACATGAACGTTCAAGTCTACGCAGAGTTGCTAAAACATTTACATATTCTATGGATAATTCTCTTTCGTCTATAATTAAGCCCATAATCTCTTTTTCTAAAATAGAGAAAAGGTCATCATTCTTACTCTCTTCAACCACTATTTTTGTATAGAAATCATTAATATTGCAATCATCTTCTTCCGTAAAACATTTTAAAATTGAATCAAGAGCTGTAATTGTACTTTTATGCAACTGTATAATAGTCCCATTCAAAGGTTCTAAATTACATTCACTAAAAACGTGTTCTCTCATGCGTCGAGCATATTTTTTTACACCCTCGCCGATGCGGATAATCTCATTAGTCATTTTTAAATAAGCTACCAATGAGCGAAGTTCTTTCGCCTCTGGACCATACAGGGCAAAAGTTTTTATGATTTCATTGTCAATCGTATCGCCCTCAGTAGTTATATTAGCCAACTTATTTTGCGCCTCTTTAAACATCTCCTGATTTTTTGATACAAACGCATCTAATGACATCTTGTTTGCTTGGGATATCTCTCTTAAAAGAGTTGATATCATCTCTCTTATACTTCCTATTTTTGTGTCATATTTTGTTGACATTTATAGTTCCTTTTATTTATTTTACTCTTACTGCAATAAGTTCTTAATCAACCAAATTTACCTGTAATATACTCTTCTGTCAGTTTTTCTTTTGGAGTTACGAACATATCTTCAGTTTTACCTAATTCTATAAGATCTCCAAGGTACATAAAACCTGTATAGTCACTGACCCGGGCAGCTTGTTGCATATTGTGTGTTACTATAATTATTGAGACCCTGTCTTTAAGTTCTACTACTAACTCTTCAATTCCTGCAGTAGAGATTGGGTCAAGTGCAGAGGTAGGCTCATCAAACAGTAATACTTCCGGCTCAACTGCAATTGCACGGGCAATGCAGAGTCTCTGTTGTTGACCGCCGGACAAACCGTTTGCATCAGCTTTAAGTCTATCTTTTACCTCTTTCCAAATGGCTGCATCTTTAAGCGCTTTTTCTACGCGGTCTTGAAGTTCGGTTTTATTTTTCATGCCCTGAAGTCTCATACCATAGGCAATATTGTCAAAAATACTCATAGGAAAGGCTGTCGGTTTTTGAAAAATCATTCCGATTTGAATTCTTAGGTTGATTAAGTCTTCTTTAGCTTGGAGAATATTTCTCCCCTTAAATAAAATCTCACCATCATATCTGTTATCAGGGTATAAGTCATGCATGCGGTTAAAACATCTAAGAAGTGTAGTTTTACCACAGCCTGATGGTCCGATAAGTGCCGTAATACTGTTCTTTGCGATGGGCATTGTTGTTTTATTCACGCTTGGTGCATCATTCCCAGCATAAGTAAACTGAAAATCTTTTACATCAAGTACACTTTCTTCTTTTATATTAATAATTGTTGCCATTATCTGCCTTTTTTCTTTAGTAAAAATAGTTTTCCCAGGATGTTGAGAGTTAAAATAAACATACTTAATATAAATGCAGCCGCCCAGCCTAATTTTTGCCAATCTTCATAAGGTGAGGTTGCATAATTGTACATAGTAACCGTAAGTGAAGCCATTGGCTCATTCATATCGGTGTTTAAAAAATTATCGTTAAATGATGTAAAGAGCAGTGGAGCAGTTTCTCCGGCTACTCGGGCAACGCCCAGAAGTATTCCTGTTAAAATGCCGGCTTTTGCCCCGCGATAAACTACTTGAATAATTACTTTATACTTTGGAGCACCAAGAGCAAAGGCAGCTTCACGAAGTGTTGAGGGAACAAGGTTTAGCATATCATCTGTTGTTCGTAAAATAATAGGCAGCATAATGATTGTCAGAGCAATAGAACCTGCCCAACCGCTAAAATGTCCCATTGGAGCTACAACGACTGCATAAACAAAGGCACCAATAACAATACTCGGCGCACTCATCATGATGTCTGAAATGTCACGGATGGTTTCTGCAAGTTTAGCTTTTTGTCCATATTCACTTAGATATGTTCCTGCCAAAATTCCAAGAGGAACACCAACAACGGTTGCAGCCCCGACAATTAAAAGTTGACCAATAAGCGCATGTTTTAATCCACTGTTTTCATATCCGGGAGGGGCACCTTCTTGCGAAAAAATAGTCCAAGTAAGAGCATCAACTCCATTTATAACTAAAATACCCAGAATCCAAAACAAAAATCCCATCCCAATAACTGCAGATATGGTTGAGAGAGTCATAACTATGTTATTCATAATAATACGTTTAGTTGTGTGAGTCATTATAATCCTACTCTTTTTCTACGTAAAAAGTAGAATTTAGCTATAGAGATGATAGTAAAACTTATTACAAGTAGTAACAATGATAATTGGAATAAAGATGAATAGTAAAGTCCACTGCTAGCCTCCGTAAACTCATTTGCAAGCGTTACAGGAATAGAAGTTGCAGGAAGTGTTAAGTCCATTGAAATCTGGTGAACATTGCCCATAACAAAAGTTACGGCCATAGTCTCACCAATTGCACGACCTAAGGCTAGAATAAGTGAACCGATAATTCCAGCTTTTGCGTAGGGAATGATGATGTCTTTTATAACGTCCCATCTTGTTCCCCCTAGAGCGTACGCCGATTCTTTAAGAATATCGGGAGTTGTGTCCATAGCGTCTCGGGTCACAGCTGCCATAAAAGGCAAAATCATAATAGAGAGTACAATTCCAGCAGTGAGCATACTGATACCGATTCCCCCTACAAGATCACGAACTATAGGTACAAAATAAAAAAGCCCCCACATACCATAGACAACCGATGGAATGGCTGCTAGAAGTTCTATGGAAACTCCAACCGGTGTTTTAAGTTTTGCAGGTGCAAGTTCACTTAAATAAATAGCCACACCAATTGCCAGTGGAACTGCTAAAATCATTGCTAGAAATGTTGATACTACTGAACCGTAAATTGCAGGAAGGGCACCGAACTTTTCTAAATTAGGAGCCCATTTTGTTTCTGTTACAAAGTCAAACCCTAAAGCAGTGATTGATTCCATTGAGTGCTGTAAAAGCACAGTAAAAATCCAAGCAACAAGTAGCAGTATTGACACGGCAATAAATTTACTAGTGTGCGCAAAGATTTTATCTAAAATAATACTCAAATTATCTCTCCCGTTTAAAATGTTCGCCATTATATAGCTTTTTTATTACATCAATATTACACTAAGAATTTTAAGCCTCAAACTATAGTTTAACATAGATAGTAATATGAGAAGTAGCTGTAAGAAAGATATAGTTGTAGAAATTATCATCTATGGACGGGATATAGCTATTTTAATAAAGAAAAAGTTTAAGTTCTCTCTTGAATTATTTTCTTGTAATCTATTTGTAACATAATAACTTTATACTTTCAAATCTTAAAACTATAAACAAAGGAAATAAAATATGTTAAAGAAAATCGCTCTCGCAGCACTTCTAATAAGTGCTTCAATCGCAGGTGACAAAATCAATGGTGCCGGTGCAACTTTTCCTGCTCCAGTTTACTATGAATGGGCTTACAACTATCGAGCAGCCACTAAGAACAGTGTGAATTACCAATCAATCGGTTCAAGTGGCGGTATTAAACAAATCACTAAGAGAGTTGTAAATTTTGGAGCAACGGACGCTGCTTTAACTAAGGCAGAACTTGACAAAGCTAAGTTGTTTCAATTCCCTGCAGTTATCGGCTCTATAGTAGTTGCGTTTAATGTTGAGGGCATAGCCGATGAAACTTTAAAGCTAACAAATGAGCAGGTTGCAGATATATTTGCCGGTAAAATCACTATGTGGAATGACCCCGCTATTGTAGCAAACAACGAAGGTTTAAAACTTCCAAACGAAAAAATCATTGTTGTTCACCGTTCAGACGGTTCAGGTACAACATTTAACTTTACGTACTACTTATCAAAAAGTTCAAAAAATTGGAAAAACAGTTTTGGTGCAGGCAAGGCAGTTGATTGGGCTGTAGGCATCGGCGGAAAAGGGAATGAGGGTGTTACTAGTTTAGTAAAACAGACTCCCTACTCTATCGGTTATATCGAAAATGCTTACAAAGAGCAAAACAACTTATCAGCTGCAGTTCTTAAAACAGCAAGCGGTAAATGGGTAAAAGCAACAGAGGAGAACTTCAAAGCTTCTGCAAAATATGCAAGCTGGACGAAAGAAGACCACTTTTACTCTGTTTTAGCACTTCAAAAAGGGGACAATTCATACCCAATCGTTGCGGCTACATTTATACTTCTTCCTAGAGAAGGCGGTGAAATGAACAAAAAAGTACTAGATTTCTTTGCCTATGCTTTCAAAACTGGCGACGAATCAGCGAAGAGATTAGGTTATATTGCGCTTCCCCAGGAAACTAAAAATATGATTAGAGAGTATTGGGCAGCTAATATTAAATAATCAGCGCTACATTCGTCCATCTAAACTTCATATATTCCCCTTCCCCTTATTTTGGGTATCACGTCTCAGCCACGTGGTACCTTTTTTTATTTACTTCAATATATTTCCACATGCCAAATTGTCATAGTCTAAAATAAAGTGAACGCATTCACTTAATTTTCGCCGTCTTATGCGAAAAATTTCCACATGCCGGACTACTACACATTTGGCATGTGGAAACAAAATGGTTACAGCTCTCTATATGAACCCATCTTTTGTAATCATAATGTAACCAAAGAAGTCTATACTTCTCTCAATAAAAATAAGGAACGTAAAAAATGAAAAGAATAGCTTTATCAGCTTTAGCAGCTGTAACAATCGCAACTGTTGGAGCATCTGCAAGTGATGTTAAATTATATAGTGACGCAAACGGTCAAGTTTTTACAACTGCAGGCGAGGGGCGTGTAGCACTTGAACTAGCCGATGCATTTGCACCGTCAAAAAAGAGTAACATCACTATAGTAGACAAAAATTCTCCGGAGTTTATTTTAGGAAAACAGACACATATTAATATGAAGTTTGTAGCTGAGGATAATCCTGAGATGTGGCTAAAAGCGGGTGTTCGTATTCAGGGTACTTTTGAAACGAAAGAGAAAGATTATCTTGATAATACTAAAGACGTAAATATCAACGATGCATATCTCCGTCGTGTTCGTTTTGAAGTTGGAGCCGGTTTTAACAAGTGGACTTCATTTACAATGGACGTAAGAAATGATAAAGCTAACTATGAGCAAGCCGGAGAGGGAACTTTTAACGTAGGAGACGCGTATGTTCAAATTAAAAAACCTTTTGACACATCCCTTGTAAACTTCAAACTTTTCCGTGCTAAAATCGATGTTTCTCGTACAGAGACATCTAAATCTGCCTATACTGTTCACTATGACAGACCGCATGTAGCCGATGAAGCAGCACAGTACATTACGCATAACCGTCGTGGAACAAATGCACAAATGTTTGGCGACTGGGAGAAAAAAGTGCACTACCAAGTTGCTGTCGGTGACGGTGTTCAAGAGGGAAGTATGGTGGATGCAACTGGTAAAAAAATTACGGATATCACAGTTAACAAAAAAGTAGGTTCTCAAGACTTCTTTTACGGTGGTAAAGTAAAACTTTCTCCATTTGAGGGTTGGGAAGAAAAAGTCGTGACTGAAACTTATTTTGGACAAGGGCAACACTTTACTGTCGGTGCTGCGTACTGGAAAACAGGTAACATAAGAACAAATGCCTTAGCAGGAACTTTAGACCATGAACTTATGAATCTTGAAATTTCGGCACACTACAAAGCACTAAGCGTAAGTGCTGAGTACTTTGCATTTAACGGCGTTGTTAAAGATTGGGCTACTGCAGAGACTGGTAAATCAGACGGCTGGTATGCTTTAGCTGAGTATGTATTAACAGATTTAGGTTATGTTGCTCCGTTTGTTCGTTATGAGTCATGGGACAAATACAAAGATGCGGCAGCGGGTGAGGACTATGATTTTACCTCTACGGTTGCGGGTGTAAACTGGTACCTAATGGGTAACAGCATTAAAGCAGGTTTAAGTATGCAACAAGACGAGTACGGCGAAACGCTACGTGCTGCTGGAAAAGCTGACGAAACAAGATTTAAAGTTACAACACAATTCTTTTTCTAAAAGAGTAAACTCCTCGTTTTACTCCTTGTAAATGTAAAGCCTTTCCTGGCTTTACAACTCCTAAAACTTAAATTTATCTGCGATAGAGATAAACCTCTCTTTACAATAGAACAATTTAAACACAAGCATGTTAAAAACTAATTATGAAATTTTCAGATATAAAATCAACAACACCGTATTTAGAATTAGAAAACATCTTTTTCGACAAAGTCAAAGCTACTCCACTCAAAAAACCGTTTTTTATAGCCGCTTCAAATGATGCAGCCAAACTTTTAGGAGTAGATGAGAATTTATATGATGATGAAAAACTAGTAAGCATCATCAACTCTCAAACTGCATTAGAGGGGAGTGACTCCTTTGCTATGTGTTATGCCGGACATCAGTTTGGATACTTTGTTCCAAGACTTGGAGACGGCAGAGCGATAAACTTCGGTAAAGTAAACGGCTACAACCTGCAGGTAAAAGGAGCAGGGCAAACTCTTTACTCTCGCCAAGGCGATGGCCGTGCAGTTCTGCGCTCATCAATTCGAGAGTTTTTAATGTCTGAGTCAATGCACGGCTTGGGTATTGAGACTTCAAGAGCCTTAGCAATTATAGGTTCAGATGAAGATGTTGCCCGTGAGCGCTGGGAAAAAGGTGCCGTGGTTTTAAGACTTTCTCCTACTTGGGTAAGGTTTGGAACTTTTGAGTATTTTTACCACTCAAAGCAACACGATAAACTTGAACGCCTAGCCGATTATGTAATAGAAGAGCCCTTCGCGCATTTAAAAAATCAAGAAAATGCCTACTTGCTTATGTATAAAGAGATAGTAGAAAAAACTGCTAAACTGATGGCAAAATGGCAAAGTGTAGGGTTCAATCATGGCGTGATGAACACGGACAATATGTCAATCGGCGGTTTTACTATCGACTACGGTCCTTTTGCACTTTCTCCGATTCTCAACCAAGAAAAAATGCAAGAAGTGTTAAAGGGTTTTTCTTCTGTCTTTGAAGAGACCTACTTAAATATTATGTATAAAAAACTTGGATTTGAGTCTAAGAAAGAGGGTGATGTAAAACTTGTTCAATGGCTTTTAGCCGCTCTAGGAAGCAGCAAAGTGGATTATACAAATTTTTTTAGAATTCTTTGCCATTACGATGCAAACAGAGAGGAACTTTTAGCATTAGCAAATTTAAAAACTCCTTTACAAGAGTGGCTCGAAGCTTATGATGAGAGATTAAAAGAGGAAAAACCAGCACCAAACAAATTCATAAATATCAAGCTAAGTTGCTCTTCATGAACAAAGAAAGCTTTAAAACAATCGAAACCTTAGCAGGTGAGAATGAAAAACTTGTAGAAGTCGAGCTTATGTTAACTGCAGAGGAGTTGAAAACTTTTGCGGCTTACTGCATCAAAAAGGATATAAAGTTTAATGACTGGATTCGTGAATTGGCTTGTGATAGTCTAAACGCTCTCAACAAAGAATAAGTATCTTTTGATTATAGCTCTTTTTTTAGAGCAATTGATTTTGTTCTCAAAATACCTTAATAGCTTGAGTTAATATAAGATAAACATCATTTTAGATAAAATACAAAACTTTTAAATGTAATAATTATTGGAGATATTAATGGACGCTGCCAAATATATTTGGATGAATGGAAAATTTGTAAATTGGGATGATGCTAAAGTGCATGTGCTTTCACACACTTTGCATTATGGAAATGGTGTAATAGAAGGAACTAAAGCGTATAAAACGGCAAAAGGTTATGCTATTTTTCGTCTGAATGACCACACGAAAAGATTGAAAGAGTCTGCAAAAATGACTCTGATAGATATTCCTTACAGTATAGAAGAGATGAATCAGGCTCAGATAGAGTTGGTAAGAAAGAACGAATTTACAGGTGATAATGTCTATATTCGTCCTTTTGCATTTTTAGGGTACGGGATTATGGGTCTTTTTCATAAAGGTGCTCCGGTAGAGACAATTATGTCTGCTTGGGAATGGGGTGCTTACCTTGGTGAAGAGGGTATGAAAAGCGGAATAAAGCTTAAAATTGCCTCCATGACTAGACCTGCAAACACTTCAAATATGGGTAAAGCAAAAGCAGCGGCAAACTATTTAAACTCTCAAATGGCAAAATATGAAGCGGTTGACTGCGGTTATGATGAGGCACTTTTGCTTGATGACCAAGGGTACGTAGCAGAAGCTAGTGGAGCAAGTTTTTTTATGGTTGTAGAGGGCAAACTCGTAACTCCACCGACAGACAATACCTTAGTCTCTATTACACAAAAAACAGTTATAGAAATTGCTCAGGACATGGGCATAGAAGTTGAACGTCGCCGAATTACAAGAGAAGAGATTTATATAGCAGATGAAGCATTTCTTACAGGAACAGCAGCTGAAATAACTCCTGTTCGTATTGTTGATGCAAGAGAGATAGGCTCTGGTTCACGTGGGCCAATTACAGAGCAACTTCAAAGCACATACTTTGATATAGTGTTTGGCCGTAATGCAAAGTATGAGCATTATTTAACTTACATAGACTAAACAATGAGGGCAAAGTGCTCTCTGCCGAGGGGAGCCTAGTGCTAACGTAGGTGAGGGAATTACTCCCATTACTGTTATAAATGGATAGGGAAAGGTTCCCTTAAATTTATAAAATAAATTAAAGGAAGATTAATGGCGTCAGATATGAATGATTATTTTAATAAGAAAAAAAGTGAAGATAGTAATTTTGGGAAAAAATCTTCCGGAGGTTCTGGCGGCGGCAATGGTCCTCAGATGCCAAAAATTGATTTTAATTTTGGTGGCGGTAAAGCAGGTATAGTCTATTTTCTTGCAGCAATCATACTTTTATTAGTTTTAGCAAAGCCTTTTACAATCATCGAAGAGGGTGAACGTGGTATTTTAAGCACAAATGGTAAATATCAAGATCAAACACTTCTTCCAGGACTTCACTTTATAATTCCGGTTATTCAAAAAGTATACACGGTAGACACGAAAGTTCGTATAATTAACTATGCTTCAAAAATAGAGGCTAGTGGGGGAGATGCTGCCGGTATCAACATTAAGCCTGCCATTACGGTTCTTGATAAACGTGGTCTTCCTGTTTCTATTGAGCTTACAGTGCAGTATAGACTTGACTCGAAGTTTGCAGCGCAAACTATCTCTAACTGGGGATTTAGCTGGGAAGACAAAATTATAAATCCTGTTGTAAGGGATGTTGTTCGTAATGTTGTCGGTAAATTTGATGCAGAGTCACTCCCCCAACTTAGAAATCAGATAGCTCAGGAGATAGATAAGGGCGTAAGAGATAGTGTAACAAGTCTTAAAAATTCACCCGCAGATCTTCAGTCGGTTCAACTTCGTGAAATTGGTCTTCCTCAAAAAGTAAGAGAACAAATCGAGCGTGTTCAAGTTGCAAAACAAGAAGTCCAAAAAGCAGAACAAGATGTGCAACGTGCAAAGCAAGAAGCACTAAAACGTGCTGCTGAAGCAGAGGGTATGGCGCAAAAAGCAAGAATTGAAGCGCAGGGTATTGCAGATGCGGTAACAATCAAGGCAGATGCAAAATCAAAAGCAAATATTCTCATCTCAAAATCATTAACAAGACAACTTCTTGAGTTGGAGCAGATGAGAGTTCAAGGCATGTTTAACGATGCTCTTCGTGAAAACAAAGATGCTAAAATCTTCTTAACGCCTGGCGGTTCAACCCCAAATATCTGGGTAGATATGAAAAATGCTCAGCAGAGAACTACAGCTCAATAAGTAGGAACATGCAAAAAATAATAAATACAATAGACTGGCAAAAGATTGAACTTTTGCCGGTAATAGTTCAAGACAATTCTACTAACGAAGTTCTAATGATGGCTTATATGAATAAACAAGCATTAGAACTTTCCCTTACTACAAAAATAGCACACTATTTCTCTCGCTCGAAACAACGTATATGGAAAAAAGGTGAAAGTAGCGGACACATTCAAACCATTCACTCTTTTAATATAGACTGCGATAATGACACTCTTCTCATTAAAGTGACTCAAAAAGGTGTTGCTTGCCACACTGGCAGACGTTCTTGTTTCTTTACAGAGCTTGAGAGTGGGAAAGTGACCTCTGAGGTAGAGGTGAAGTCTGAAGCTATGTATGGCGTAATAGATACACTCTATCATACCATTCAGGAGCGTAAACTAGCCGACCCAGAATCTTCTTGGACGGCAAAGCTTTTTGCTAAAGGAGACAACACAATACTAAAAAAAGTTGTCGAAGAAGCAGGTGAATTTAGTTTTGCATATAAAGACAATGATGAAGCAGAAATGGTTTATGAGTGCGCTGATTTAACCTACCATGTGCTTGTAGCACTTGCGGCTAAAAATATATCTCCCGATAGAATCAAACAAGAACTAGCTCGCAGATTTAATATGAGTGGCATTGCTGAAAAAAACGCTCGAGCTGACTAATGAGCACCTTCATAGAAGAACTAATTAGTTACGACTATATTCTTTTTGGCGGAGTTTTTATACTTTTTATACTTCTGATAATATTGGGAATATTGAAGCGAAAAAAATTTGGTTTATCTATATTTTTGATTTTTTTATCATTTTTAATACTAATTTTGGTTCCTACTCTAGGTTATGTAAAAATGCATGAGTATTTATTTAAAAATAGTACGCAGTTAACCAGCCAAAAAAGATTAACTTTCACTCAAGCAGTTATTGTAAATGGAACTTTACTTAATGAGTCTAAATTCAATTTTCAAACTTGTAAAATAACTGCATCTGCCACTAAGGTTACCGGCAACCCTCTAAAAGATTATATACTTGGGTTTAATCCATTTAAAAATATGTCGATTATAGAAGAGAATATCGCAGTAGGTGAGTTAAGAGAATTTAAGATTATTATTGAACCTTTTACATATTCAAAAGATTATAATATTTCAGTGGGGGCTAGCTGTAGATGATAACACTTTTTAATATATGGCACTTTGTAGTTTTTGCTTTTATAGGAATATTATTTATAATCGGGGTAGTTGCTACGTTAAAACAGCCTGATAAAAAGCTGCAGCTATCTTTACTTATCTCTATTTCACTTGTAGCAGCACTTGTGCTAGGCTTCTCTATTATTGCTGTAGATAAATACACTAAGGTAGTCAACGTTTATCAAGTTGAAAATAAGAGACTTCTAAGCATAGAGAAAATCATTTATACCGGTATTGTTAAAAATGAAGGTAATTATGAAATAGGTAAGGTTACTCTTGAAGTTAAACTTGTAAATAAAGGGCATGTGACTGGAAACGTTAAAGCGGGTTCATTCTTTAAAGCTAGTGGTTTCTTTGATTTTTTCTTTGGAGAAAGTGATAGAAGTGCTTCTTACAGACCTCAAACTATAGTTAAAGAGTTTGTAGTGGCTCAAAACTTAAAACCTGGGGAGGCTAAGGCTTTTAGAGTTTATTTTGATTATCCGCCGTACTTTAGAAGTGTTGCTAACTTTACAAAAGTTACGGGACATTAAATACCTAATATTTTAATCCTATAGGCTTAAAGGCTTTATTTATATTTTTAATTTGAATGTTCTTGTCTTTGCACCACTGGGGCCCCAGTAAAGAGCTGTCGTTTATTCCGGCAGTTACTCTTTGAACACTTACATCTTTTGGCTTCATTTGGATTGATTGTACTAATACATCAAGATAATCTTCTTCGCTTATAGGTGTGAAAATTCCTTTAATAAAGTCGTTGGCTAAGGCAGTTCTTTTGACAACATAGAGTGGATGATACTTTACAGAATCAATCCCCCACTCATAGGCTTGTTTAGATGTCTCAAGCATCATCTCTTTGGTCTCATCGGGTAAACCAAAAATAAGATGTCCACAAACATTTAAACCTTTTGCTTTAGACTTAAGTATCCACTTCTTTACATTAGCACTATCATGGCCTCGATTTATTCTCTCTAATGTCTCATCATAGACTGATTGTATTCCAAACTCTATCCAAATCTCTTTATCTTTACTTAATTCACTTAAATATTCGAGGGCTTCTTCAGTAATGCTATCTGATCGAGTTCCAATACTAAGCCCCACTACATTCTTAAACGAAAGTGCTTTAGTATAAAGAGCTTTTAGAGTTTCAAGGGGGGCATAAGTATTTGTGAATGATTGAAAATATACAAGAAATTTTTCTGCACCGTATTCGTTTGTTTGTCTCTTACTAAGTGCATTAAATTGAAATTCTAATTGTTGGAGTTGTCTATCTAAAAATGGGTTTTCAAGGGAATTCATATTTAAATGAAAACCTTTTAGTTCTTGTACCTCACCGTTACTGGCGCTAAAAGAGTCATTTTCACAAAAAGTACAGCCACCTTTTGCAACCGTTCCATCAATATTTGGGCATGTGAAACCAGATATGTTTATACCTACTTTGTAAACCTTACAACCAAATTTATTTGTTAAATAACTGCCATAAGTATAAATCTGTTCCAATATCTGTTCCAAAAATTAGACTATGTACTGACCGGTAAAACAAGCGGTACAGTAGTTGTCTTCTGTGGCATTAACACTTCTCAGGAGTGCAGCTGAGTCAAGGTAAGCTAAGGAGTCAGCTTCTATGAATTCACAAATTTCATCTACTGTCATATTCGCAGCAATTAATTTGTCTTTGTTTGGTGTATCAACTCCATAAAAACAAGGGTCCGTTGTCGGAGGACTAGATATTCTCATGTGAACTTCTTTTGCCCCTGCCTCTTTTAACATTTTTACAATTCTTCTTGAAGTTGTACCGCGAACAATAGAATCGTCAATAACAATAACGATTTTGTCTTTAATTGTGTCGGTCATAGGAGATAATTTCATTTTTACTTTAAGGTCTCTCATCTCTTGTGTAGGCTCAATAAATGTTCTCCCAATATAATGATTTCTCATAATTCCCATCTCGTAGGGGATACCGCTAGCTTGTGAATAGCCAATAGCTGCAGGAACTCCACCATCTGGAACCGGTATCACCATATCTGCTTTGATAGGGGCTATTTTAGCCAGTTCGATTCCCATATTTTTTCTCATTCTATAAACACTTTGGCCAAAGACTTTTGAATCAGGTCTCGAGAAATAAACATATTCAAAGATACATCTTTTTGGTGTTGGTTCGAAAACTTTAATCGAAGTTGGTGTTTTGTCTTGTTCAAAAATAAGCAGTTCACCAGGTTCCACATCACGAATAAATTCTGCGCCAATTAAGTCAAAGGCACATGTTTCGCTCGCCACGACGTAGCCACCATTTGCAATTCTACCTAAACTGAGTGGACGAAAACCAAAACGATCTCGCATTGCAAACATTTTACTTCTACTTAAAAAGACTAATGAAAATGCACCCTCAATCCTTTTAGAAGCATCTATGATTCTATCTACAAGAGTTTCTTTTTCACTCTTTGCAATAAGGTGAATAAGGTTTTCCGTATCCATAAAGGTTTGAAAAATTGCACCTTTTTTAATAAGAGCATTTCGTACTTCTTCAGCATTTGTAAAGTTTCCGTTATGAACAATAGCAATTTCACCTAAATCATACCTCGCAAAGACAGGTTGCGCATCTAAAATAGAATCATCGCCGGCAGTAGAGTAGCGTGTATGACCTATAGCACTTGTTCCGCTGAGTGTGGCGAGTTTTTCTTCATTAAAAACTCGCATAACTAAACCACGGTCCTTGATAATTTTGAGTTTTTTACCATCTGAAGAGCTTATACCAGCAGCTTCCTGCCCACGATGCTGAAGTGCATGAAGAGAAAAGTAAGCTAGTTTAGAAGCCTCTTTGTGACCAAAAATACCTACAACCGCACACTTTTCATTTACGTTTTCTAACAAAATAACTTCCTTATGAATACATCATATTTTAATAAGCGAATTATACTGAAACGAAGGTAAAATAGCGTTTACTTTACATTAAAACGATAAAAAAAGCATATTTCAAAGACAATTTGAAGTTTTTATATAAAGGGCACCCCTAAATGTTATAACTCTAAACAGTTTGATATTGAATATAAACCAGCTTCTTTTTGAGATAGCCACTGAGCGGCTCTAATGGCACCTTTAGAAAATGTATTTCTGGAAGTTGCCGTATGATTAAGTTCTAAAAACTCTCCATCATTGTAAAAACCAACGGTATGGCGACCAACGATGTCTCCGCCGCGCAGAGCCATAACAGCGATTTCATCTTTAGTACGTGCTCCAACATTGCCATCTCTTCCGCTTACTCGAACCTTGTCTATGTCAAGATTTCTAGCGCTTGCTGCAGACTCACTCAAAGTTAGTGCAGTGCCGCTTGGTGAATCTTTTTTGTGCTTATGATGCATCTCTACAATTTCTATATCAAAGTCTTTGAGTAGAGCTGATGCTTGGTAAACAAGCTTATTTAAAAGGGCAATACCAAGAGACATATTTGTTGCATACAAAATAGGCATGAGCTCACTTGCCTGTTTTAAAAGATTGAGTTGATGAGGAGTAAGTCCCGTCGTCCCTATTACCAGAGGTTTTGGTGTTTTAATCGCCTCTTCTAAAAGAGTTTCACAAGCCTCAGGAAGTGAAAAATCTATAATAACATCAGACGCATTCAAAAATGACTTCATATCTGACGTAACTAAAATAGACGGATCTATAGAAAAATCTAAACTATTACGTACATAGACACAACTTACACTTATATCCGCAGTCGCTTTTAAATCTTCGAGTAAAAGTTTACCAACTCTGCCACTTGCACCAAAAACACCAACTTTTATCATTATATTATTCACCTTCTATATATTTTGCTAGACCAATTAATGGTTGAGCAGTTCATCTACGTATGCAATTGCTTGAAGGGCTGCTACTGCACCGTCTCCGGCTGCACTTACTACTTGTTTTGGAGCAGCTATTCTCATATCTCCGGTTGCAAAAAGACCGGCTACAGAAGTTTTCATGCTAATGTCAACTATAACCTGACCTTGATCGTTCATATCGCATAAAAAGCTGCCGTCTTCTTGAACCAGAGTTTGGTTGTTTACATCATTTCCAACAAATGTAAATACACCGGGAACCTTAATATCACGAATCTCTCCCTCTCTGTTTTTCACTTTTAATCCGGTTACACCCATCTTATCGCCATAAACTTCTTCAGGGAATGAGTTTAAAACCAACTCTATATTTTCAGTTTTTTTCACTCTTGCAATAGTATTTGGAGATGAACGAAAAGTGTCACGTCTGTGAACTAAGTAAACTTTTTTACAAATTTTAGCTAAATAGAGCGCTTCTTCTAGGGCTGTGTCTCCGCCACCTATAACTGCAACTTCTTTTGCTTTATAGAAAAAACCGTCACAAGTTGCACATGTACTGACACCTTTGCCAAACAGCTCATCTTCACCTTTGAATCCAGCACGACGAGGAGATGAACCTGTTCCAATAATGACGCTATGAGCATCTGTTGTAGTCCCATCTTCTTTATGTATAGTAAATAATTTGTCAGTTTTTGTAACACGGGTTACATTCACCATCTCATGTTTAAGACCAAACTTTTGACACTGCTGAGGCCACGTACTCATCATTTCCATACCTGAAATTTCACCCACGGCACCCGGGTAATTTTCTATTTCGGATGAGTTCATAATCTGACCGCCAGGCATGCCTTTTTCAAACATAACTACATTTTCTAAACCACCGCGAGTAGTATAAAGTCCAGCAGTAAGACCTGCCGGTCCACCACCGATAATTGCGCAATCTAATATCATCTATTTTCCTTTATTTATAAGATACCTACAAAGTATCCACTTGTTGCGACAATTCTTCCAAATTATCTAATTTTCGTATCATACTATCTTGTTTATAAAGAGTATCTTTGGATTTCTTTATAAAAAAAATAGAGGGAGATTCATAGATATTAAATCTTTGAATAAAGGAGAGTGAATTTTTAGTGCCACTTCTTAAAAAGATTGTATTTTCACTGTTAGGACTTGCTTCATTATAATAGTCAATCGCCAATATAGGAATGTTAAGATTAGTATTGGCGAGCAGTTCCATGGTGTTTTTTTCTTTAGAACTGTAAAACACAACTATATACTTCTCAGCTTTTGGTAAAAAAATATCATTTTTCTCATAAAAAACCCACTCTTTGAAATCGATAAACTTATACTCTGAAAATTTGTAGTTGAAGTAAGCGAAGGCGACGGCTATCATTGCAGCACCAAAGAAAGATGCTAGAAGAGTAGACAACGAAAAGAAACTTTTTCCTCCTCCCCTTGTCAACTATAACTCTTTTGGACTACGCTAAAAGAGCGTTGATTTTTTCAGCCAGAGCTTGTTTTGATTGAGCTCCAACAACTTGGTCTACCATCTCACCATTTTTGAAAAACATGATAGTCGGAATAGAACGAATACCAAATTTAACAGCAATGTCTTGCTCTTCATCAGTATTTACTTTACAGATATTAGCCTTGCCTTCAAAGTCTTCAGCTAACTCTTCAATTACCGGAGCAATCATACGACAAGGTCCACACCACGGTGCCCAAAAGTCCACTAATGATACACCCTCTTTAAGTGTTGCCTCAAAATTTGCACTAGTTAATTCTATATATTTACTCATGTGTTGTTTCCTTTTAAAATTAATATAAAACATTATACAAAGCTATAGATTAAATATCTCTTTATAAATTTATTTTAAACATTTTATTAATAGAAACCATAAATAATACTCCGCCACTTAGTAAAAATGTAACTCCAGCGTAAAAATGACCTCGTTTTGTGTGAATATCCTAAACATATAGAGCAGATAAGAGAAGCTTGAGAGCATAAAATATGGTTTCATTACTCTTATAGATGGTGAAAAGCTGGGCGATACATTCGTTTTCTACTTTTATATTTTTTGAAATTGTATACTGTTTTTATGTATAATTCTACCAAATTATGAAGGGTTTTTTTATGAAACTTACTATAAAAGAGGGCGAAGTTAGCGTCAGACCGCCGGTTACTAAGCCACATCCCGGTTTTTTACACGAAGTTGGTAAGGAAAGATTTAAAAAGTTAATCTATGATCACTATGATTTAATCCAAAAGAGTGACATTGCATTTTTGTTTCCTGTTTATGACGAAGAAGATTTTGCTGAGGCAAA
>MNYP01000051.1 GCA_001873135.1 Helicobacteraceae bacterium CG2_30_36_10 | reverse complement strand
TACTTCTTATATTAATAATTATAGATTATACTAATTAAAGGTGTTGAAATGAAAAAAGTACTTATTCTAGGCGGTGGATTTGCCGGTGTTGAAGCTGCAATTTATCTTAAAAAAAATAATTATGATGTCACATTAGTTACCAACAGGGACTATTTTTACATTTACCCAACTTCAATCTGGATTCCAACAAGAGAAAAGTCATTTGAAGATATATGTGTAGATATGAATGCGTTAAAAGATGCTCACGGATTTAATCTCATAATAGACGAAGTGAAAAATATATCGGCAAAAAACGGAATTGTTGAGTTTACAAGTGGTCTTCATATCAACGACTATAAACATCTAGTCTTGGCTATGGGTGCTTCAAAAATGAAACATAATGGTTTAGAACATACTCTTTCTATCTGTGGGAATCCTGAGAACTCTTTACTTATAAGAGATAAAATAGATGAACTTATAGCCAAAGGAAGCGGTAAAATTTGCTTTGGTTTTGGAGGCAATCCAAAAGACTCTTCTGCTGTTCGAGGTGGACCAGCGTTTGAGTTACTGTTTAATGTTCATAACCTGTTAAAGAAAAAAGGTATTAGAGACAATTACGAACTCACTTTTTTTGCACCGATGGCTGAACCAGGAAAGAGAATGGGACCTCAGGCACTGAAAATGATGGATAAATATTTTTCAAGGCTAAGCATAAAACAACACTTTGGCAAAAAAATCAAGAAATTTGAAAAGAATGGCATTGTTTTTGAAGATGACACAAGATTAGAATCCGACTTTACTATGTTTATTCCCGCCGGAGACGGTCACGATGTTGTAAAAGATTCTGACCTTCCAAAAAATGAAGCCGGTTTTGTAAAAATAGACGACCATTGTAATGTAGCGTTTTCAGATATAGATACTTTTTGTGAGAGGGAAGATATGAGCAGACCCCATAATATTTATGCTATCGGCGATGTAGCTGCTTTAGAAGGGTGCGACTGGAGAGCAAAACAAGGTCATATTGCAGAGATTATGGCTAAGAATGTAGCCCGCAACATTAAAGAAAAAGATAATGGTGGCATCTCTTTTGAGGGTTATCACGAACATCTCAATATATTGTGTATTATGGATAGCGGAGATGGGGCTAGTTTTATCTACAGAGACAATAAAAGAGCTTTTATGCTACCGATGCCGATTGTGGGGCACTGGCTCAAAAAAGCTTGGGGTCTCTACTGCAGAAACTCTAAGCTAGGAAAATTCCCAAGAATACCGGGAATGTAATTATTTAAAATAATCCAAATCGTATTTGCTTGATGGTGACCACATCATCCAGCCACTTGTGTTTGCATCATCGGCAGCTCTTATCTGCTCATTGACCTCAAATTTTTCATACTCTCTTCTCTTGTGGGCATAGTCTTTAAAGTATTGTAGCCAAGGTCTCACTCTTGAACTCTCTATTCTATCTTGTATATTTTTTATGCTTCTATATATTACGGCATGTGGATGTTCAGATGGGTATTCAAAATAAAATGATCCGCTGGCAAATCCGGATGGGTAAAGCATGGGAGAAATATAATCTGCGTGAGCGGCTAGAGAGGAGATTGTCTGACCTATATTGTTGTCCCCTTGGCTCCAGCAAACATTCCCATATATATCTACAGAGATAAAAACACCATATTTTCTAAGTCTCTTTTGTGCGGTAGCTAAAAATTTATCAATAGCTTCTATACGGTTTTCTTGTGTATTTTCTTTAGAAAATTTTAGTCCAGATTTTGCCGGGAAACGAATATAGTCAAAATTTATTTCATCAAATCCGGCTTTTGCCGCTTCTTCAGCTATAGCTATAGTGTATTCATACGCTCTTTTGTCAAATGGATCCACCCATGCCATCTTGTCATGATTTCTCCAAATTTCCCCATTTGATTTTTTAATCGCATAGTCTGGATTATTTGAAGCTTGGAGTTCATCTTTAAATGTAACTATTCTGGCAATAGTATAAATATTTTTTGATTTCAGTACGTCTATAAATTTCTCAATATTTCTATTGGTTCTATCGTCATGAGCTCCATAGCTGTTCGCCTGAGCAAATGAAGTTTTATAAGAGGTTGAGCCATATTCGTTTTTAACATCAACAATAATGGCGTTAACTTTAGTTTCATCAATAATTTTTAGCATGCGCTCTAATGTTTTTGAATTATTACTCGCACCCCAAAATGTTAAATAAAGAGCTCTCACATTAATAGATTTTACTTTAATTATGGTTTCGTTGCTATCTTTATCTATTTTGTATGGTCGATATCCATAGGCTTTAATGTGGTAACTATTTTCCTTGCTTTGTATACAAAATGATCCATTCACATCACTCTTTACGCTTTGAGTAGAATCGCTAACAATAGCTTTATTTATAGGTTGTAAAGTCTCTTTGTCGACAATAATTCCACTAAAAGAAGCAACAAGTATGGTATGAAGAAGGGCGGTAGTAAGTATTAATTTTATCAAATATTATCTCATTTCTTTATTATAAGAGGAAGTATACTTAGTTATTGTTTATAGTCATCTTTCATTTAGAAAGTATCTTAAACTTGTGTCGCTCCACTCTTTTGATAAATTTAAGTGCTTTTCAACAGAAGCATACACTCTTGCGAAGTCATCACTTTTACTGCTTTGTTCTTTTATTACTTCACTTAAAGCTCTTTTTGCTTCTTTTGTAACATCTTTTGGAAATTGAAGCAGAGTAACATTGAGCTCGTTTAATTTTTGAAGCGCTTTTATATTCTCGTGATGAAATTCGTGTGTCATATTGGAGTTTAGCTCACTTGAGGCAACTTCTATGATTGATTGGTGCTCTAAAGCCAACTTATCAAATGAGTGTTTATTAAAGGTGAGCTCTAAAATAGAACCCGGTTCATGCCACCCTGAGTAGTAGTAGGGTGCAACTTTATAAAACCCCATCATAATATCAAGTGCGGGTCCAACCCACTCTGTTGCATCAATAACTCCACGTTCCAATGATGTGTATATCTCACCTGCAGGCAAAAGAATAGGATTAACTCCCATCTTTGCAAATACTTCACCGCCAAGACCAGGAATACGCATTTTTAGACCTTGCATATCTGCTAAGGATTTAATAGGCTCTCTATACCATCCGCCCATTTGAATATTTGTATTTCCCCCGACAAAAGGGTGGAGATTATATTTTGCATAGTCTTCTCTCCATAACTCCATTCCTCCCCCATAAAGCATCCAGGAGTTAATCTCTTCAGCTGTAAGACCAAAAGGAATACCGCTGTATAAAGAAAAAGCGCTATTTTTACCCTTCCAATAATAAGGACCCGAATGAAAAGCATCTATCTGACCGCTAGAGCAGGCATCAAAGACTGCAAGTGCAGGGACTAAAGTGTTTTTAGGGTAAAGCTTTATATCTAGAGAACCACCGCTGATTTGATTAACTCTCAGAGCAAATTTTTCTACATTGGTTCCAATAATAGGGTAATGTGCAGGCCAGCTTGTGGCAAGTTTAATAACAGTTTTTTTATTTTTGTTGATATTTACTGCTTTAATTACATTGTCTTTTTTTTGCGGATGTTTCGAGTAGTCAATTGCTTGGCGATTACTTTGGTTACATCCGCTTAAAGCGAGGGCTAGAGAAGCAGTTGTTGTTGTGGCTAAAAAATCTCTGCGGTTCATAGTAAGTCCAAGGTGAGTTGGGTCTGATTTGTTAGGGGTTTAGAGAGTAAAGATTTGTCTACGCCGACAATAAGCGCAAAATGAAAGTGATTATTTTTCAGAATTGTAATAATATCTTTATCGTTTTTGTACTTAAACAGATTCTCATTTGTCTCACGCTCATTGGCATGTGGAATTATATAAATTATTTTAGCCCAATTAGCATGTTTTTGTAAAAATTTTATCTCCGAGTCGATTAAATCACTGTTTTTCTCGAAAATCAGGACTTTATCACTTGCCCCAAACTCTTTTAACTCAAAGTTTTTGTTTGTAAATACTGCCTCAAAATGTTCTATCGGAGTAAATTTCCTAAGTCTGTAATTTATTTTTAGACTTTTATATAGATGTAGAAGTTCTTCGAGATAGGGGATGAAAAAAGGAGATATGAGTTGTCTTTCATAAAATGTATTGTCATATATAAAAGATGTTTCAAAAAGAGTTTTTTCCATTATAGTGATAGGTTCTATAGCTATTTTAGGAAGCGTTTTAATATCTGTAAATATATCCTTATCAAATAGAGCAGGGCAAAATAGTATTATCGATTTATTTTCCACATGCCAAAGAGTTTTAAAGAGTTTTTTCAAGTCACCCTCAAGTGCTATGAATCTGGATTCTGTAATTACCTGCAGGGCCAACTTTAAAATAATCTCATTAGACTCATAGGCTGTAACCTCTTTTTCTATTAATCGAAACCGAAGTAGTCGTCTCAGGGCATCCTCAATATTTTGAACTTGTATCCAAGCTATTTCAGTGTCACTTATTTGGGTTGGTTTATCAAAAACAACACCATATGCTCCATTAAATATAGCATCTTCTATACTCTTTTCATCAAATGCTATAAAAAGATCACCTCTTTTTACAGCTTTTGCATCAAAAACAATATTTTCAAAAATATTTACAAATGGTTCATTAATAAGTTTGCCATGAGTAAGTGCAAGGATATTTTCAAGTCTCATCCAATAGGTGTGCCCGCTTTTTTAGGTTTTTCAGGTCTAACTAAACATAAACCGTCTTCATCCTTAGCAGCAAGAAGCATTCCCTCGGAGATCATTCCCATAAGTTTGGCAGGTTTTAAGTTCGCAACAATACATACCTGTGTATTTAAGAGAGATTCTGGAGTATAAAACTCTTTTATTCCGGCTACAACCTGTCTGTTTTTTCCTTCGCCTATATCAACTTGAAGCCTTAAAAGCTTCTTACTTTTAGGAACTTCTTCGGCTTCTACTATAGTTCCAACTTTAAGAGATGTTTCAAAAAACTGACCTATCTCAATGAGGTTGTCCTCTTGTGCAGCTTCTTTAACTTCCGGCTTCTCTTCTTTTGGCTTATTTGGTTCTGCTGCAGGAGCTTCAGCCATCAGTGGTTCTTCAACACGTGGGAAAAGTGGCGGCACAATCTTAATATTAAATAGTTTCAACAGTTTTTTACCTAAAATAAGCTCTTTATAGCTCTCATTATTTATTTCAAAGTTAAGAGCATCTGCAATAGTATTAGTAGTATTAGGCATAACAGGGTGAAGCATTATGGAAGCTTTTGCTAAAATATTGGCTACTAAAGCTACAGTTGCAAGCGCTTCTTCTTTTCTCTCTTCTTTCATTTTTACCCATGGAGCATGCTCTTCTATAGCTTTGTTTCCGATTGTAAAAAGTTTCCAAAGTTCTTCCAGATATCTGTGTGTTTGCAAATTTTCCATAAAACCATCAAGATTTCCAAGAGCTTCATCCATCGCATTAAGCTCTTTTTTATGAAACTTTTGTACATCAACACTATCTATTTCGTAATCACTGTATTTTGCACTCATTCCTATAATACGGTTGAGAAGATTCCCTAAGTCGTTACTGAGTTCAGAGTTGATTCTATCTATAAATGCTCTTTGAGAAAAGTCCCCGTCTTGACCGAACGGAACCTCTCTAAGCATAAAGTATCTCAGATTTTCAACTCCATAGACATCTGCAATATCTTTTGGAGCTATTACATTACCTTTAGATTTAGACATTTTTTCGCCGTCTCTTGTCCACCATCCGTGCGCACCGATATGCTGAGGAAGAGGCAGATTAAGACTCATTAAAAATGCAGGCCAGTAGATAGCATGAAAACGAAGGATATCTTTACCAACAAACTGTGTTGAAGCCGGCCAATAACGCATATTTGCATCATCTTTACCATATCCAAGAGCCGTAATATAGTTTAACAGTGCATCAAGCCAAACATACATTACATGTTTGTCATCATGCAGTGACTCGGGTATTTTAACGCCCCAAGTGAAGGATGTTCTGGTGACAGACAAATCTCTAAGACCGCCTTTTACAAAGTTGATAACTTCATTCGCGCGAGAGCGAGGCAAAATAAAATCCGGAGTATCGGCATAATGCTTCAACAAGGCATCTTCATATTTTGAAAGCCTGAAGAAATAACTTTCTTCTTTAATAATGCTTGTAACTCTGCCACAATCAGGGCAGAATTCACCGTCGATAAGCTGAGTCTCAGGAAAAAAAGTTTCACAACTTACACAATAATGACCCTCGTAAAAGTCTTTATATATATCACCTTTTGCATACATGACCTCAAAAGCTTTTTGCACGCCTTTTTTATGATCTTCATCTGTAGTTCGTATAAACTTGTCGTAACTTATCTCAAATTCATCCCACAGAGTTTTAAATGTAGCACTTATCTCGTTCGCAAACTCTTGAGTAGGCTTCGCATTTTTTTGTGCAGACTCTTCAATCTTTTGACCATGCTCGTCAGTCCCGGTTAAAAAGTATGTATCGTTGCCTTTTAATCTTTCATATCTGCTCATCGTATCGGCAATAAAAGTTGTATAAGCATGTCCAATGTGTGCTTCACCATTTACATAGTATATGGGGGTTGTTATATATTTACTCAATTTTTTTCCTTATTTAAATATCAAAACGTTTAAAATAATTAGAACTCAAATCCGCCTGTCTCACCTTTAGACATGCTATTATATACTGATTTAACATAATCAGTTCGCAGTTCACAGGTAAAATAGTGCTCACAATTACTGCAACTCTTAAGAGTCTTATCCTCTTGACACTTTTGTATTTTAATAATCATCTCATCGAGATGAATTTCAAATTTATCCATTTTTATTTAGTGTTCTTTTTATAGACTTCTCGTACTATGGCTATCTCATGTTTAGAGCCAAAAAAACATTGTGATGTTCCATGGATACAATCATGATCTAGCGACATAAAATCATCATGTATACCGTCATCTGC
>MNYP01000159.1 GCA_001873135.1 Helicobacteraceae bacterium CG2_30_36_10 | reverse complement strand
GTACAGACCTACATCTCTTCTGCCGACTGGATGCCTAGAAACTTAATGAAAAGAATAGAGCTCTTAACAGGCATAAGCGATGAAGCTGCTAGAGATAAAATAATACAAATATTAAGACTTCAATGTTCAGATAATACCTTGGCACATGAACTTCAAAGTGACGGATCCTACATAAGAGTTAAAAAAGAAGAGTCGGAGAAGACAATAAATAACCATAAACTTTTAGAAGACTTTGTTAATAAAGTTTCAAAAGCAACAACAAAAGAGAATTCACCAAGTGCTTCAGAACTTGTTTCTCGCTTGTTTACGGAGAGTTTATAACATGCTTTATACATTTAAAGGCACTATGCCAAAAATCGGAGAAAACAGCTGGATTGCCCCTTCGGCAGATATTATTGGAGATGTGGCATGTGGAAATGACTGCTCTATATGGTTTGGATGCGTAGTGAGGGGCGATGTCCACTACATAAAAATAGGGGAACGTGTGAATATACAAGATCTGAGCATGATTCATGTTACCCATTATAAAAAACCCGACAAAAGTGATGGAAACCCAACCATAATAGGAGACGATGTGACTATAGGTCACAGAGTTATGCTTCACGGTTGCACCATTGAAAATGCCTGTTTAATCGGTATGAGTGCAACTATTTTGGACGGCGCAGTTATCGGAAAAGAGTCTATTGTCGGAGCCGGCTCGCTTGTTACAAAAAACAAAGTCTTTCCTCCACGCTCTCTCATTATGGGAAGCCCTGCTAAAGTTGTAAGAGAACTCAGCGATGAAGAGGTCAAAGAGTTGTACGCATCTGCTCAGAGATATGTGGCATTTAAAAAAGATTATCAAAACTAATTCCACATGCCAGAATTTTTTATATTTGCAGACATTATAGGAATAATTGCTTTTAGCATTAGCGGTTTTCTTATCGCTATAAAAAATGAGTTAGATATTCTGGGAATACTTATAGCCTCTGCATTAACAGCTCTTGGAGGCGGAATCATAAGAGATGCTATACTAAGTTCAGCCCCATTTGCTTTTACATCACTCTACCCTGCTCTAACACTTTTAGTAACTATTTTAATCGCTTATATTTTCAGAGTATATAAAAAACCCTCTATTGAGAGAAAATGGATATTTGTAGTCAGCGACACCATAGGTTTGGTCGCTTTTAGTATCACAGGAGCCATTTTAGCCATACACGCAGGGTACAATTTTTTTGGTATCATCATCCTCAGTTTCATCACCGCAATTGGCGGCGGCGTAACAAGAGACGTTATGATAAACCAAGTCCCAAGCGTGCTTATAAGTGACTTCTACGGCTCCATAGCAGTTATAGTCGCCCTTGCTTTAGCGACTCTTGAAATCTTGCATATGTTAAACGAGGTCACTATTGGAGCCGTGGCGTTTGCCTCTGTTATATTAAGACTTATCGCTTTTAAAAGAGGATGGCATCTGCCCAAACTTACTTAAGCCCTGGCATGTGGAAATGATTCTTTATCTTATTCCCACAGCTAAGAGTAAGACCCTCAGTTAAAACTATATGCATGTAAATAAATCAAATAGTGTTACCTTTTCACTAAATTGTTAAATTTTTTATAACATTTAGAAATAAAGCCTTTTATTACAAACTCTTTTACTAAAATGAACATAAACTTGAATTATCCACTGCATAATTTAGGTTTAATTTACTATAAGGTGTGTTCCATGAAGTTATTTGCATTAGTGCTGTTTTGTGCAAGTTTATTGTTTGGTGCTGTTGATATCAATACGGCGGATAAAAAAGAGTTAATGACTCTGAATGGCTTAGGCGATAAAAAAGCTGATACTATTTTAGAGTATAGAGCTACAAACTGTTTTGAAGATGTTAACGCTTTAGCAAAAGTTAAAGGCATTGGTCCAAAATTTCTTGAAAAAAACAGAGACAACTTAACTGCAAGTAAGTGCAAGACTAAATAGTCTTACAAAATCTAGCAAATCATGAAGAAGAGCATACAAGCCAAATTTTAGCTTGTATGCTTTGGCATGTGGAAACTAAAGCTCTTGTTTGCATGCGCTTTTTCTTTAAAAAAACTTTATTTATCTCCTTTTTTTAGGTTCTATAATCCGCATTTATCTTAACATACTCATAACCTAAATCGCAGCCGTAAGCGGTAAAACTACCTTTTGCTATGCCCAAATCACAAGAGATTGTGAACTTTGCAAGCTTCATAATTGCAGCAGCTTTTTCTTCCATAGCTTCATTAAAAAGTAAATCGCCTTTTTTATAAACACAAAGCTCATTAAAAGAGATAGTGAGTGTTTCCTCGTAAGCTTCTGCTCCGCTGGCACCCACAGTTGAGGCGATTCTTCCCCAGTTAGGGTCTTCTCCGTAGAGTGCGGTTTTTACTAAAAGCGAATCCGACAAGGCTTTTGCCACACTCTGGGCATCTCTGTCTGTTTTTGCACCGGTGACTTTGTAGGTTACAAGTTTGGTCGCACCCTCGCCGTCTCGTACCATTTCTAAAGCCAAAAAGTGCATCACTTTAAACAATGCTTCTGCGAAAGCTTCCCTGTCGTAGGCTCCGCTTTTGGCGTTTGAGAGAAGTAAAACTGTGTCATTTGTAGAGGTGTCGCCGTCTACGCTTATGGCGTTAAATGTAGTGACAACGACCTCATCCAAAATTTCTTGCATCTCTTTTTGCTTTACATCGGCATCGGTGGTGATGAAGCAAAGCATGGTTGCCATGGCAGGGTTTATCATGCCCGCACCTTTTGCCATTGCTCCGATGCTAAAGGTGCTTCCATCATCAAGTGTAACTTTGAGTGCTATCTCTTTTGAAAACTTGTCGGTTGTCATGATGGCGCTCGAGGCATTGCCAGACTCTTTTTTGCTTAGGTCAAAAAGTTTTACTCCCTCTTTGATTTTCGCTTTTGGAAGTCGCACGCCTATAACACCCGTTGAACTCATAATAGGGTTTTTTATTTGCGGGTATAAAGATGCCGTATGTGCCAAAACTTCGTTTATGTCCTCAACACCGGCTTTACCAGTCATCGCATTTGCATTTTTTGCGTTTATGAGAATGAAATTGGTTTTAAAATCACCCTTTGTGCGAAAATGTCTTATAGGCGCTGCGTACATTTTATTTGTTGTAAAAACCGAGGCTATTTCGCACTCTGCTTCACTGTATATAAATGCCATATCTCTTGCATTTTTTGCTTTTAAGCCCGCACTCACACCATCACTAAAAAAACCCTTACTAGCGCATACACCATTTGAAATATTAGTTATTTTATACAAATCTTAACTCCTTGGGCTTTTCTCTTTTTCTGATTATTTCTTTAGTCGCATTTATATCAGTCAGCAGGCCGATTACAAGGAGCTTGCACTCACTTGTGATAAGCACATCACCTTTTGGCATAGATATAAATTTTCCATCTTTTTTTGTTATACCGATAATAGAAGTATTTGTAATTTGACGCAGATGTGTCTCTTTTAGTTTTTTAAGTATTGCCCAACTGTACTTTGGTACAACAATCTCTTCCATATTAAGAGGATTATCATTTTTATATAAAAATTCTTCAAGAAGGTTTTCCATATCCGGTCTAGCGGCCATTGCCGTAACTCTTTGCGCCGTTAGCTTTGTAGGTGAAACAACAGTGTCAGCACCTAATTTTTTTAATTTTTCCACATCACTCATAGTAGAAGCTGATGCAATTACATTATAAGGTCTCGGCAAAAAATGTTCTTTTTCAAAAAGTCTCACTGAGGCTATTAGAGCAATATTGTCTGCTATAGAGCTTGAGAGGGTAATCAGACCTTTTGCAGACGCCAAATGAGCCTTAAGCATAGAGAGCTCGGCATGTGGTTCTGCTTCTAAAAAGACGGGGTATTTATGTTCAATTGCCCATTCATGAATCTCTTTTCTTGGGTCAATGACCACAAAGGGAATATGATTTTTTCTTAACTGTTTTGTCACTTCAATGGTGTAATCATTATGATAACAAACAACAAAGTGCTTCTTCAAGCGTGCTATCTTATATAACATTCTTCGCTCCTTTAATATGGAAACTATATTTCCTTTGTTTAACTCTGCTATTAATATACCTATAGCACTTGAAAAGACGGCGAATCCCGCAATAATAAGTGTTACTGTGAAAATTCTTCCAGCATTTGAAATAGGAGCAATTTCACCAAATCCAACCGTTGTAAAGGTAACACCGGTTTGATATATGGCATCCATGAGCGAAAAATCATCAATCATTACATAACCGAGTGATCCAACCATCATGGTAAATACTGTTAAAATTAGAGGTAAACGAAAAGGTTTTAAGAGAGGGTAAACTTCAGGAAGAAGCTTTGCATCGGGTTTGGGAGCTGTCTCCCAGTGTAGAAATTTACGAATCCTTTGTAAAAGATTCAAATTAATTTCCAAGTACGCTTAAGAGTCTTTCTTAAGCGTACGTAGTTCTCTAGCAGAAATTTTGATTTTTTTAGTAGTACCATCTTCTAAAGTGATACGAACTGATCTTAAGTTCAGTAAAAAACGACGTCTTGTTCTGTTTTTAGCGTGAGAAACATTATTCCCGCTCATTGGGCCTTTGCCACTAATAGCGCATCTTCTTGCCATATTTAGCTTCCTTATGTAGGTTTTTAAAGTTGCGAATTATACCAAACCAAAGCAAAAGTTCAACTTAAGCCAAAGAGAACATTTCTTTAACTCTCCAAAAAGAGTGTTTAAGTAAGTGATTTATTTGTATTTTATATTATTAGAGCTAAAATGTATTAAATTGAATTTAAAAGCAGATATTAAAGTGATAACAAAAAATACAATAGACGGTTATATAGATAAAATTCCCCCTTCACCAAAGGCATTAAAAGCCACATTGATGTTTTTAGATAGTGGTAATTTAGCCAAAGCTGCACAAATTGCGCAAACTGATTTAGCTCTGAGCGGATATCTTAGAGGTATTGTCAACAACCCTTTGTATGGTTTCAAGAATGAGGTTAAAGAAATTGCACAGATATTCGGTATTCTTGGTTTATCAGGCTCACAGCAGGCAGTTTATAACTATATGATGTCTCTTCTTTCACCTAGTAAGTGGCACCTCTTTAAACTCAACAAATCTACATTTAAAACACTTCAAGACAATTTATCTGTTAAATGGAAACTCATCTTAAACCATCTCGAAATAGATGCTAAAGATATCACAAGTGCAATTACTCTGCTCCCTTCTAGTATTATAGTTGCAGAAGCACTTTTTTGTGAACATATAGAGGATGTAAAACTCCTCAAAAGCGTTAAAGCGCTTGACTATAATACAATTTTAAAAAGACTTTGCAACTTTGATCTATTTGATATATGCGAAGCAGTTGCGAATAAATGGGATATGCCGAGTGAAATCTCTCAAATCATTCAAGCTGCATCAGGAGTGAAACCATCAGCTGATGTAAAAATAAATCTTTTAGGAAAATGGATGCATCTTTTACTTTTTTATGAACTCTCACAACCGCTCTTTATAGAAGCTGGCTTAAATGATTTTATTGATTTTCAAATAGAATATGTTGGCGATATTTATGAAGATTTTTCTACAGTAATGGCAATATCGTGAGAGCTTTGGTAAAAGACGCCATTGCAATATTTTCACCTCAAGGTTTTTTAGATGGCAATAGTGCGAATGCCTACTTAACCATCGACGACATAGAAGCAACTTCGCTCTTGAAAGTAGACATGGTTCTTGTCTCTTTAAAGAAAGTTATTTTTTTTAACAGAAACGGCTTAGACATCTTTATAAAAATGTTTAAAAAGATACGTGCAAAAAATCATGCGACTGTTGGTTTTTGTGACTATGACTCTAAAAAATTTGAAGCGATTATGAAATTTTACAAAGACGAAGTGAACTTCTCACTTTTTAAGAGTCATGAAATTGCCTCTCTATTTACTTCTAGTTTTAAAAACAAAAGCAAAACGGTATTGCTATTTAGTGAAGATAAATCTCAACGTGCTGCTATGGCAATCGAACTGCACGATAACGGGCACAACCCTATTATGACTCAGAGCCAAGAGGAGTTTTGGGAAAAATCTGCCAATGCGGTCGCTTATGATTTTGTTATTAGTGACACTTATTTGGGTCAGATGGGACAAAAAATTGCTACAAGAGTAACTGGAAATGCCATTATTTACTCTCTCTCCTCATATTTAGATGCTGAGATAGGCGATACATTTAATATTGTCTATCATAACAATTCATTAAACGTCGGTTTTAGACTCTTTATATTTGATGCTTATAAAGTTATAAGCATGAATGTACACGCACTAAACTTTTTCTCAAAACTTTCAAGTGCGGCTGCTGAGTATAATGCCACTATATGTTTTGCCGGACTTTCGTTTGAAAAAATACCTTCTTCTTTTAAAGAGACCATGGAAGATTCCGGAATTATGTTTTTTTCTCAGATGGACAACATATTGCATGACAAAGAGCTAATGGCAGACCTAGGCGGAAGCAGTTCTGTTGTAATGAAAAACAAGCGAAATTTGAAAAAACTGACAGTTACGGAACTCCCCAGATTTATAGATGCAACTGTTTTGACCATAGAGATGATGACAAATTCTAAGGCAGTAAAAGAAGCTGTGCAGATAAATGAAATTTCTATAGCAGACAAAACAGATAAAATTGCCAGTTCTATAGGTTTTTACGGGGAGATGGACGGAATGATAATTCTAATCTTCCCAAAAGAGATTGCTAAAAAATCATGCGAATTACTGATAGGCGAAGAGACTGATGACATAGAACTCATCTTAGATTCACTCTCAGAACTCGTTAATATCATTGGAGGAAAGGTAAAAAGTCTCCTATTAGACCAAGGGATAAGCGTAAACATCACCCTGCCAAGAACATACAGCGATATTAATGATTTACTTGATATGACATTTGGAAGAAAAGGTGCACAGGTAGATTTAGCCTTTGATAATGATAAATTTTTATTCTTCTTGACAAGGTAATAAGTCTCTTCTAACTACTATAACAGTATAATT
>MNYP01000109.1 GCA_001873135.1 Helicobacteraceae bacterium CG2_30_36_10 | reverse complement strand
TAATCACGCATCATCCACTTATTTTTGGTGGATTGAAGCAGTTGGAATTTAGTAAATACCCTGCAAATTTAATTCAAAAAATGATTCAGAAAAATATTTCAAATATTGCAATGCACACCAACTTTGACCAAACACACCTAAATGAGTATGTAGCAACAGAGGTCTTAGGGTACAAAATTGCAAAAAAAGATGGATTCGTTGCTTATTTGGAAGTGAATGAAAAATTCGATCTATTTGCAAAGAAAGTATCATCAGCTTTTGGACTTGCACATGCCAGATGCGTGAAGTGCAACGAGGTCGTTAAAACAGCGGCTCTCACGACAGGTTCAGGTTGTTCTTTGATGCGTTCTATTGAAGCAGATTGCTTCTTAACCGGTGATGTAAAGTACCATGATGCGATGGAAGCAAAAAGCATAAAATTGTCACTAATTGATATAGGTCATTATGAAAGTGAGCACTTTTTTGCAAAAATTTTAGCGAAGCATTTGAAAAATTTAGGTTTAGAAGTTATAATTGCATCATCTGAAAATCCATTTACCTATATTTAGCAATTTTATAGTTAAAAAATGGCAAAAAAAGCAATCTAAAAGGAGACCAATGAACCAGCACCTTAAACAACTAATTGACCTATCAAAAGTAGATATCGAAATCGATGCATTTGAACCTCAAATCGAAGAAGCGAACTATAAATATGAGGCGGCTCTTGCACAAAAGCAGAGTATTGATTCAGATATAGAAAACTTGACAAAAGAGATTAAAGAAGAAGAAGTTAAAAAGCATAAAAATGAGTTGCATTTGCACGAGCTTTCACAAAAGTTGCAAGATAATTCTAGAAAAAGCTCTGAGATTAAAACAGAAAGAGAGATGAAATCTTTACAACTTGAAGAAGAGATTGCTAAAGAGCAAGTCACTTTTGCAAATGAAGAGATTGCAAGACTAGAGAAGATTATTGAATCAAAAAAAGAACAAGTTGAAGCAGCTAAAACTTCTTTAAAAGATATAGCGTCAAATCTTGAAACTGTAAAGTCTGAAGTAGATGAAAAGTTAAAAGTAATTACTAAAGCAAGACAAGAAGTATTTGTTAAAAAAGAAAAACTGCTTGCAACTATGAACCAAAAGGGTTTAGCTTTTTATCAAAAAATTCGTCGTTGGGCTAAAAACAGTACTGTTGTAGCAGTGGAAGATCATGCTTGCATGGGTTGTCACATGATGATAGGCGACAAAATTTATGCAGATATTGTAAAAGCAGAAGAGATTACAACGTGCCCTCACTGTGGCCGTATTCTCCATGTGGAAGCATCTGAAGACTAAGGCTTGAAGCCGTTTGCACTGCTCTACTATATTTTAAGTGTTGTGCTATATTTCGTAGCACTTCCACTTTTAATATACCTCTCTTTTAAACAAAAATACAGACGTTCAATTCCCTCTCGTTTTTTTCTTTTTAACAATTCAAGATTTAACAATGAAAACGGAATATGGTTTCATGTCTGTTCACTGGGGGAAGCGAGAGCTTTAAAGCCAATTCTTGATTTAGTAAAGACAAGTGATATTAAAATCACAACTATTACTCAGACAGGCCAAGATGAGGCTAGAAAATACAAGGCAGATGTTAGATATTTGCCCTATGAGATGTTTTTGCCCTTTTGGATAAAAAAGCAAAAACTGCTTATAGTCTTAGAGGCTGAATTTTGGTTTATGCTTTTTAGTGTGGTGGCTGCAAAAGGCGGAAGAATCATACTCTTAAATGCACGCATTTCTGAAAAAAGTGTAAATAAATACTTGCAGTTTGCGTGGTTTTATAAAAAAATTTTAGGCTCCGTGGAGATGGTATATGCTCAAAGTGAAGCTGATAAAAACCGTTTTTTAGCTCTTGGTGCCAAAAATATTGAAGTTATCGGAAATATAAAATTGGCCGGTAAAATAGTTAAAACTAAAACCTACCAAAAGCCAGATAGAGAGTGTATAGTTGCAGGAAGTACTCACGAGTGTGAAGAAGAATGGATTTTAAAAGCTTTTAGAGAGTATATAAAACACCAAGATGCTCAACTTATCATTGTACCAAGACATCCGGAGAGATTTGATAGTGTGTATGAATTAATGCAAAATTATTCTAAAGCTAACGCATTAACACTTTGCAGATTTTCCACATGCCAGGATTTGAAATCAGATTTAGTGCTTATGGATGCCATGGGAGAGCTAAATAATATATATGCCATTAGTGATATAGCAATATTGGGCGGTGCTTTTAAAGAGAATGTTGGTGGACATAATCCATTGGAACCTGCCTATTTTGGGTGTAAAATAATTACAGGGAAACACTTTTTTCATCAAAAAGAACTTTTTAAATATGTACATCACGTTCAGTATGTTGAGCCAGATGAAATTCATAAAGCGCTTATGGCATGTGGAAATTTACCCGAGTCAATGGTTGAACAAATAATAAATTTACAACCCGTAATAGATAAAATATTAGAGATAAAATAAAGGAGTCCATTGTGGCTACAGAAAAAGCGTATAAAATTTTAGCAATGCAAGAGGGCGTTTCAAACTCTGCTGCAAAATCGATGATTGATAGAGGCCTCGTATATGTAGGCAATAAAAAAGTTATGATAGCTCGAGGTGATTTAGATGCTAAAACTATCTTTAGAACCGAGAAAATTGAAAGAATTAAACCTATTTTTGAAAATGATGACATTATTGTTGTGGATAAACCAGCATTTTTAAATTCTGATGAAGTTGAGAGACAGTTTAAGCCGGCAGTGCTTTTGCATAGACTTGACCGTGAAACAAGCGGTGTTTTGATGCTTGTCAAAAATGATGAATTTCGTGAAAAGGCTATAAAAGAGTTCAAACAGGACAAAGTTTATAAAGAGTACATAGCATGGGTTGAGGGCATTATTAGTGAGCCTATAGAAGTTGATAAACCAATTCTTACTCAAAAGAAAAACAACAAAGCCTATTCAAATGTTTCAGCGAAAGGAAAACCGGCAAAATCTGAGTTTTTTCCTGATATCGTAAGTGCTAATAAAACAAAAATTAAGTGTATTATCCATCATGGAAGGACGCACCAAATACGAACGCATCTTCGTTATATAGACCACCCAATAGTAGGCGATGAACAATACGGCGGAAGACGAGCAAAAAGAGTTATGTTGCATGCTTATAAGGTTAAACTTTTAGGGATGGAGTTTGTAGCACCGGAACCTAAAGCTTTTGTTAACTTTGAATAGTTTAAAGAAAACTTAAAGTAAGGTTTCGATATAATTCGCAACTTTTTACATCTAAAATAAATAACAAGAAGGAGAGTTTATGTTTAATACTTTAACAGATTCGTTTACGGCAGCGATTAAAAAAATCCGTTTTCATGATGATGACAAGGCTCTCTCTAAAGCACTTCTTGAGCTAAAGAAAAATCTTTTAAAAGCAGATGTAAACCACAAAGTTGTAAAAGATTTAATAGAAAAAGTTCAGGCTGACACTAAAGCAAATGGAATCGGCAAAGAGCAGTTTTTAGATGCTCTTAGAAAAGCTTTATATGAGCTGTTGGAGATAGGCGGTAATAAAGGTTTTACTTTTGCGCCAAACCCTCCAACTGTTATATTGATGACTGGACTCCAAGGCTCCGGTAAAACAACTACAACCGGCAAGTTAGCAATGTATCTCAAGAACAAGCAAAAAAGAGTTCTTATAGTTGCAGCCGATTTACAGCGTTTAGCAGCGGTTGAACAACTGCGACAAATTTCAGCTCAAATAGAAGTGGAACTATATGAAGTTGCAGACTTAAATACTCCGGTTGATGTTGTCTCTCAAGCGCTGAAATACGCAAGAAGCAAAATTTATGATGTTGTACTAATAGATACCGCCGGTCGTTTAGCTATTGATAACGAACTCATGGATGAGCTTGAAGCTGTGAAAAAAGTAGCTAAGCCAAATGAGATTTTTTATGTTGCTGATTCACTAACCGGTCAGGATGCTATCAAAACAGCAACAAGCTTTAAAGAAAAAATAGGAATTGACGGAGTTATTTTAAGTAAATACGACGGTGATTCTAAAGGCGGAGTAGCTCTAGGGTTATCAAGTCAAGTTCAAGTTCCACTTCGTTTTATCGGTAGTGGTGAAAAGATGCAAGACTTAGAAGTTTTCATTCCTGAGCGTGTTGTAAACCGTCTTATGGGCTTTGGAGACATCGAAGGTCTGGCGGAAAGAACTGCTTCTTCCATAGATGAAGCAACTGCTAAAAAACTTACTAAAAAGATTCAAAAAGGTAAGTTTAACTACAATGACTTTTTAGAGCAGATGGAAGGCATGAAAAAAATGGGCAGCATGAGCTCTATTATGGGGATGATTCCCGGTATGGGAAATATGTCAAAAGCAATCAAAGATTTTGATTTTGAAAATTCTTCTGAGCTTAAAAACATCAAATCCATGGTTTCGTCAATGACTATGAAAGAGAGAGAAAATCCGGAACTTTTAAACAACTCTAGAAAACAAAGAATTGCAACAGGTTGTGGTCTTACTCAGGTTGAGATTAACAGAATGATAAAGCAGTTTAAAAATGCCGGGAAAATGGCAAAGAAATTTTCAGGACCAAAAGGCATGAAAGATCTTCAAGCTATGATGGGACAAATGGGTGGAGCTGGAGCAATTCCAAGATAATCCACATGCCGGTATGAGTGTAAATATATGAACTTTTAGAAATTTATATATTTGCACTTAGGTGTAAAATTTAACATATACAGCTAATTGAAATATGATTAGCGCAGAGAAGGACAAAACATGGCAACAGTAATTCGCCTAACAAGAATGGGAAGAAAAAAGCAACCTTTTTACCGAATCGCGGTAACAGATAGTCGTAAACGTAGAGATGGTGGTTGGATTGAACTAATCGGTCACTATAACCCAATGGTAGCTGAAAAAACTTTAGTAGTTGATGCAGAGAGATTAGATTACTGGTTAAGCGTTGGCGCTAAAATGAGTGATCGTGTTAAAAAGATAACTGGTCGTTAATTATGATAGCTGATTTTGTCGCACAGTTTGCAAGATTGATCGCTTCATATCCTGAAGATATAAGAGTTGAGATTAAAGATAGCGATGAAATAACAGAAATCGTTCTTTATGCTAATCAAGCTGACATTGGAAAGTTGATTGGTAAAGAGGGAAAGATGATTGGAGCGATAAAAACAGTTATCTCCGGCTGTAAAGCTAAAGATGGTGTAAGTTACCGTATCAATGTCGAAGCAGTCTAAAGAACAACTACTTCATATTGCTACTATCGGCAAAACTGTCGGTATTAAAGGTGATATGAAATTTCATATTAAATGTGACTTTCCGGAACAATTTGAAAATAACTCTACATTTTTAATAAACAAAAAAGAGAAAATTACTCTTAGTGAAGTTAATCATGAGAGAGGCATTCTAAAAATTGAAGGTGTGAACTCAGTTGAAGATGCTAAAAAATATACCAATGTCAAACTCTTCACTACTTATGAAGATACTAAAAATAATTGCCACTTAGATGATGGGCAATTTTTTTGGTTTGATATTATAGGCTGTGAAGTTTTTGAAGATGGTAAGCTCTTAGGTAAAGTTGAAGAGGTAGAGCGTATAGCTATAAGTGATTATCTTTGTGTTAAAACAAATAACACTTTAGTTGAATCAGGCGGAGCAAAAAGTTTTTTGATTCCGTATCATAAGCCGTTTATAATAAGTACAGATATTAATACAAAAGTCATAACCGTTAGCGGTGCTATGGATATTTTAGAGGCTTCATAATGACTTTTACTTTTGTAACTCTTTTTTCTAACCTAATAGAAGGTTATTTTCAGGACTCTATTTTAAAACGTGCGATTGACAAAGATTTATTTCATTTGAATTATCTCAATCCAAGAGATTTCAGTGTCTCAAAGCATAGTAAAGTTGATGACACTGCTGTAGGCGGTGGAGCTGGAATGGTTATGAACCCTCAGCCTCTTTATGATGCTCTGAATGATTTGAGATTGAGTGATAAAAATGTTCATGTAGTTTTTTTAACTCCTGTAGCAAAACCGTTTAAACAAAATGATGCAAAAAGATTAGCAAAAAAATCTCATATAGCTTTCGTGAGTGGAAGATATGAGGGTATTGATGAAAGAGTAATCGAAGAGTTCGCGGATGAAGTTTTTAGTATTGGTGATTATGTATTAACGGGTGGTGAGTTAGCTTCGTTAGTTATGTGTGATGCCATAAGTAGAAATATTGAAGGCGTACTTGGAAATAGTGATTCTTTAAGTGTTGAAAGTTTTGAAACAGCACTTTTAGAAGCACCAGCTTTTTCTAAGCCGCAAAACTATGAACAAAAAAGTGTTCCATCAGAATACTTAAAGGGAAATCATAGTAGTATTCGCTCACTAAAATTAGCCCTGTCTGAATGTAAGACTAAATTCTTCAGGCCAGAACAGCTTTTAAAGCATAGAACAAGGAAACCTTATGAGAAATAAGTATATTGAAAACTTTGAAAAAGCGCAAATATCTGAGAAAACTATTCCAGAATTTCGTGCTGGTGATACCCTTCGTTTATCGGTAACCATTAAAGAAGGTGAAAAAACTCGTGTGCAAGCATACGAAGGTGTTTGTATATCAAAAAGAGGCCAAGGTACCGGTCAAACTATTATTGTACGTAAAATTGGAGCTAATGCTATTGGAATTGAAAGAATTTTTCCTGTGTATAGTGATTCAATAGATGAAATTAAAGTAATCCGTCGCGGTCGTGTTCGTCGTGCAAAACTATTTTACCTTCGTGATCTTGCTGGTAAAAAAGCTCGTATTAAAGAACTTAGAAGAAAATAATCTTCTAAGTTCTTCTAGCACTCAAAAGATATAAATATCCTCACTTAATTAACTTTACTTTTAACAAAACAACTAACCAATCAGTAAACCTTTCTTCGTTATTAGCAACTACTTTTTAATATCAACGCCAAATCTTAAAATCATGCTGCTGATTAGTCTATACCTCTATAATAGAAACAAAAAATCTTTTTTAAAGCACTCAAGCAAGCTCTCCAAAAAGCATTTTTCAAACATTTCAAACATTCACTCTTCTTTTAAGAAACCTCTAAGCATACACTCCCTATAATTCCCATCCACAAACAAAGACACCTTAAGTTTAGGCGTCAGAGACACTCGAAGTACGAGAGTCACTAAAGTTTGAGATCATTG
>MNYP01000158.1 GCA_001873135.1 Helicobacteraceae bacterium CG2_30_36_10 | reverse complement strand
CGCAAATATAAAAAACTTTCTCTGTCAAGGTGGCGGGATTAAAGGAGTTTGTCTCTTCTTTATAGTCTTTTGTATCATTTAAAAAATGGTAGGAGGTATTGCCTATGTCGCAAAGAAGCATTATTGAATCTTCCACCCTTGAGTAGTAAAAGCCTCTTTAGCTTTTGAGCAGAGCGGAGCATCAATAAAAATAACTTTATGTTTAAAATTATGATCGCAATAGAGTGTCAGTTTTGCATAAATCTCTTCAAATTTATGGACATCTTTCATGAGAAGTCTACTTTTTTGGCTCACTGCAAATATAGCCCAAAAATAGCCTGTAGTATCTGTGGCTTTATAGATTCTAATCTTATTTCTAACACCCAACTCTCTAGGAGATATCTCTTGCATTTTCTTATAAATTTTCCCTTTTTTTCTCAGGGTGTCGACTACTATTTGCATTTGTTTTACTAACCTTTAAATGAAGCTTCTTGAAAAAATATTGTATCTGAACTTAGCTTTAAAATTATTTCTGACGATTAAGCTAGTTATTTATATTAGTTTAATCATTTCCATCATAAAAAAAAGATTACGAAGACATAAAGTTTGGATATATTTTTTTGATTATAAAATAAATTTTACAGCCTATGCAAAAATTAAAAAAGACATCTAAGAGTGCACAAGATATAAAAATTATTGCTATTGCTAAAGATACTGCCCATTCATTAATAAAATGAGTAGTTATTAATAAAAGTACAAAGAATAAACCAAAATAAGCTGCTAATCTTTTTGCACCGCCATCACAATAATCAACTTCAAGTTTCAAAACGTTTTTAACAAACTTTGATAGTATAAAAAGCGGTGCGTATTTTTTATCAATAAAAAGTTTTATTGAAAAATCTATAGCTAAAAATAAAAGTATAAAAATATTGGAACTCAACAGATACGCGATTGCTAAAGAACTGACAAAGAGAGCATTTATTCTAGATATATTGTTATCAACACGAATAAAATTCACAGGGCAAGTATAAGACATTCGTCAACCTTTTTAAATAATACCGAATGTTAGTGACATTTTCTTAAACTTTATTTATTCTAATTTCTTATATTTAATAGTATGTTTTTCTTTATGTTTTGTAATCATTTAACAAACAAGTTCACTAATTTGATTTTAATGTGATATTTGAATAGAAAATATATGTTATAATCTGAAGTTACATTACTGACTAAAATAAACAGTAATTATGGAGGGAAAATGCTCACTAATAAAAGTGCATTTATGGTAAAAAAAATATTTTCTATGCTTTTTTTATCATTAATATTGAATGCAGCAGAGACTAATACAACAAACTCATTAACACTCAATGAGGCGATAGAAATCTTAAAATCGCAAAACCTGGAAATAAAAGTCGCTCAACTGGATGTAAAAGCTGCAAAAGCAGATGAAGAAGCAGCCTCTGGAAATCATTGGGGTAAGCTAGAGTTCATTCAAGATGTTGCACACTCCAATGATGCGGGAAATGTCTTTGGGTTTAAGCTTGCTTCGAGAGAGGCTACTTTTGGGGATTTTGGAGCTGAAGAGTTTATGGGTGCAGGACAACCAATTCCAGATAGTGCCTACACAACTCCACCTGATAGATTAAACTACCCAGAAGCCAGAACATTCTTTCAAAGCAAACTCAAATATGAAATTCCTCTTTTTACCGGTTTTCAAATCAGCAGTTATTCAGACATCATGAATGCTATGATAAAGATGAAAGGTTTAGAAAAAGAGCAAGTTATCAACGAGAAAGTGTATGAGCTAAGAAAAAGTTTTTACGATATGGCTCTTTTGAAAGAATCAACAAAAAACTTAATGACTATTATAGAAAATATTACTACCTTAGAAGATATGACAAAAAGCATGATTGATGTCGGTTACGCAAAAAAAGTAGATTTACTTGAAGTAGAGGCAAAAAAAGGCAATGTTGAGAGACTTATTACGCAAATGCATTCAAACGAAAAACTACTTTATCATTACATCAGTTTTTTGCTCAATCAAAAAGTAACAAGCATTATTACCCCCTCCCAAAATGTACTTCTGCCGGTATTTACAAATGAAGATATTTTAAATACAAACCTCGATATTCAAAGAGCTTCAGTAGGCTTGGAAGTTCGAAAAGGTATGTTAGATGTTTCCAAATCATCATACTATCCGATGGTGGGAGCTTTTGCAGAAGTTGCAACTGCTGATGACACTTTTTTAGGCGATGCACAAGACCATCAATCATACACCGTAGGTGCAAGACTTACCTGGAATATTTTTAACGGCGGAATAGACAGTGCAAAACTACAAAAAGCTCAGATAGAGCAACTTAAAACCACAACCCAAATTCAACTTGCACAAAAAGGGATTACTCTGCAGGTTGATAAGATTAGAACACAAATCATAACCCTTGATTCTGACATAATTTCGCTAGAAAAAGAGTTAGCGCTTGCAAATGAGATTTATACTAATTACGAGGGAAGATACAGAGAAAAACTCTCTTCTATGAGTGATGTGATTATAAAACAATCAGAGCAAATTCAAAAAATATTACAACTTCAACAAACAAAAAATATGCGAAATGAAAGAATTTTTGCACTTGAAAAATTAGCAAACGGAGAACAAAAATGATAAAAAAATTTTCACTACTACTTCTACTTGGTGCCTCGCTGATAGCGGAGACTTTAACTCTTTCTGGAAGTGTAATTTCAGATAATGAAAAAATGATTACAAGCCGTTTTATGGGCTTTGTAACAAATGTTAATGTTTCAGAGGGTGCTTATGTCAAAAAAGGCGACCTCCTTTACACTATTGATTCTAAAGAGATAGACTCTGCTATAACTCAGGTGCAACTTGCTATTTCGCAGGCACAGCTTTCACTGCAAATGTACCAAAATCAATACACAAACGTGAAACTAAATCTTGAGAGACATAAAAGACTTTTACAAAAAGATATGGTTTCAAGATTTGAGGTCGAAAATCTCGCTCTTGCAGAACAAAACTTGGCAAATATGATAACAATCGCCCAAAAACAAGTTATACAAGCTGAGGCTCAACTAGCTCAGGTTAAAAACCAATACAGATATTTAAATATAAAAGCTCCAAACAATGGAGTTATCGTTGCTAAAAATATTAAAGTTGGAGAGATGGCGATGCCCGGTATGCCGGCTGTTGTTTTGTCTGATTTAACAAACTTAAAAATATCTGCTGAAATACCGGAGAGCAACTTAGGTCTTATAAAACATGGAAAAAAAGTAACTGTAAATATACCCTCTTTAGGTCTCAAAGAGATTGGAGAAGTGACTGCCATTATTCCTAGTTCAAACCCTATGACGCACTCTTTTAAAATAAAAGTATCGTTTAAAAATAAAAATAAATCGGTATATCCTGGTATGTATGCTACGATAAATATCGACTAAGGGTAAAATATGAATCAGCATAAACCTTATGAACCAAAAGATTTTGCAGGGAAATTAGCAAAAACATTTTTACGCAGTCCTCTCACTGTTGTGCTTGGTATATTTTTACTGGCAATCGGGTATTTGGCTTTAAACATAATGCCACGTGAGGAAAACCCGCAAATGGTTGTCAGCGGTTCTACCGTAATCGTAGCCTTGCCGGGGGCTAGTGCCGCTGAGATTGAAAAAGTAATCGTGCGACCTCTTGAGAGAAAACTAAAAGAGGTAAAAGGGGTTGAGAACATCAGTGGAATGGCTATGGATAATGTCGGTATAGTAAATGCCGCTTTTTTCATTGGTGAAGAAAAAGAGGGCTCTAACCTCAAAGTGTATGACAAAATCATGCAAAACTCAAATATGTTTCCCAAAGGGGCAATGAACCCGATTATTAAACCTCTTGATATTGATGTTGACATTCCCGTTGTCACGGTCGCTTTTTATTCCAACAACCCGAATATGAGTAAAACTGAACTTTACGACAAAGTCAAAGATATTCAACACCGCATAAACGGGCTTGCGAATGTCGCTGTCACCGAAGTCAAGGGAGGAAACAAACATCAGTTTAATATAGAAGTTGATATTAACAAACTCTCAGGATACAATCTCTCAATGGGGCAGATTGTTGAAGCGGTACAGTCACTCTCTTACAGTGTTCCGGCTATAAAAAACAGTACAAAAGACAATAACATACTTATGCTTGGCGTTAAGGATGCTATCGAAAATGAACAAGATGTCGGTAATATTATAGTAGCGCAATACATGGGTTCTGCAATTTACCTCAAACAAATTGCCAAAGTGGGGAGTTCTTATGATATTCAAAATTTTAAATCTGTCTCTATCAGCATAAAAGATGAAAACGGTAAATTTTCACCGCTCCAAGAGCAGGTAACCTTGAGCGTATCAAAGCTTCAAGGAACAAATGCTGTTATTATCGCCAATGCCGTCAAAACAGAACTCGAATCCTATAAAGAGTCTTTAAAAGAAAACGGCATCAGTTTTGTCATTACCAGAAATGATGGGGAGAGAGCCAATGAAGCGGTAAACGAACTTGTTTTTCACCTACTCTTATCAATCGTAATTATCACCATATTGCTTGTGTTCGTTCTTGGTTGGAGAGAATCTCTTATAGTAACCTTTACGGTTCCTGCAATTTTAGCGATTACTCTTTTTAGTGCTTATTTAACGGATCAGACTATTAACCGCATTACTCTTTTTGCCTTTTTATTATCTCTAGGGCTCTTAGTTGATGCGGCTATTATTGTAATCGAAAATATTCATAGACACTACCACTCTATAGAATCACAACATGAAGATGTCGATACTTTAATGATAAGAGCAACGGATGAGATAGGACCACCGACAAACATAGCGACACTCGCAATTATTATGACGATGGTTCCTATGGCTTTTGTAGGTCAAATGATGGGACAATTTATGAAACCGATTCCTGCAAATGTTCCTGTGGCTCTTATAGCCTCCCTCTTTGTAGCCTATATATTTACGCCCTATCTGGCGGTAAGAATGCTTAAAAAACCAGACCATAGTAAAAAAGGGAATCACTAATGTTTAAAAAGTTTGAAAATGCAGTTTTAAATGGAGTACAAAGCTCCAAACAAAGAAAGATAATACTCTTTGGAACTTTAATAGCCTTTATACTCTCTATTTTGATGATAGCTCCGACTAAACTAGTTCTGGCAAAAATGTTACCGGGCAAGAACAATGATACCTTTACAATCTATGCCACTCTTGCAAATGGAAGCTCAATCGCTCAAACGAAACAAGTAACAGACTGTATAGTAGGTTTCATTCAAAAAGAGAATGAAGTGACCGATACAGAGGTTTTTTTAGGTATGGGTTCTCCTCTTGATTTTGCAGGTTTAATCAAAGGCTCACACTTTAAAAACTCTGAAAATGTAGCGGAAATAGTTCTAAACCTAACAAAAAAACATCACAGAGAGGAACCTTCGTACTTAATGGTTCAAAGAATGAGACCTCTTATCACAAGCAGTTGTGAATCCATCTATCCAAACACTGTTATAACGTTTGTAGAACCGCCTGCGGGTCCTCCTGTTCTGGCTGCAGTTGTTGCTGAAATATACGGAAGTGATGCTGATGGAATCAGAAAAATTGCATCAAGAGTTTCTAATGTATTTAAAAATACGTCCGGTCTTGTTGATGTTGATATTATGCAAGATGAGATTTATGATACTTATGAAATTTTAGTAGACAGCACTAAAGTAGTCCGTTCCGGTGTGTCAGTAAAGCAGTTAAACGACATTTTATATTTAGCTTTTGAGGGAATGCAAATAGCTGTTAAAAATTCAGATATTTACAACGACCAAATTCCAATTTATCTCTCTTTAAGCGAAGAATCAAAAAAATTCACAAGCAAAGATATTGATGCAGTTGGGATAAAACTTTCATCTTTAAAACTTATGAATAAAACGGGAATGATGATTCCAATCACGGAACTCATTACGATTTCTCCTAAAAAATCAAACCCTATGATTATGAGTAAAAACCTGCATCAAATGACAAATGTTATGGCTGAAACAGACATGGTTTCTCAGGTTTATCCGTTAATGCAAGCTAGAGATGCCATAATAGATACTTTTAGTGATGAGTACAGCGTTGAGACAGTAGGCTTATTCAACCTTCACCTAACAGAAAAATCGACCTTAAAAACATATGAGCTTGTTTGGGATGGAGAGATGGAGGTTACACTCGATACCTTTGTTGAGCTAGGAGCGGCTTTTATAGCGGCACTTATTCTTATATTTTTACTTATGGTTATTTACTATAAAAGTTATACTATCAGCGGTATTATTCTTTTAGGATCATTTCTCTCTATCATAGGTGTAATCGTCGGACATTTTGTTATGGATATTTTCTCAGCAGACACTTTTTTCTTAACGGCTACATCACTTATCGGTTTTATAGCCCTTATTGGAATAAGTTCTCGTAACTCTTTACTCTTAATCGATTTCACAAAATCACTCATGGGTGACAAAGGAATGCATAAAGCAGAAGCTATAGCTTACGCAACGGCAACGCGTGCTAAGCCAATTTTTCTTACCGCTGCAGCGATTATTCTAGCTTCAACTCTTTTAGCGGGAGACGCTGTTTTTGGAGGTCTGGGAGTTGCACTTATATTTGGAACTATCGCTGCAGTTATCTCATCACTGATTATTGTTCCGGTACTTTTATATATGTCTGACTTAGAAAAACACTTTCATTTTCATGAGAAAAAAGCGGTCTCTGTTTTAGAACCGTAAATCTATTTAAATTTGCACATGCCTTGGCATGTGCAAATTAATACCATAAAGGTTTAAATTATGAAACTTACAAAATACGTTAAAGATGAAGTCGCTAAAATAAATAAGGTATATCATAAGCTAGAAAAATATGATGATATAGAAACACTGCACAAATATAGAATAAAGTTAAGGAAAATACAAGCATTTACTAAGATATATTCAAAAAAAATAGATGAAAAAAATTTTATTACGCTTTCAAAACTCATAAAAATAACCATAAGCCCTACTTCTAAATTACGCGACTTAGATGTGTTTTTAAGTGACATAAGCTCAATGAAATGCTCACTTCAAACAATAAATAATTTACATATTATTATTAAGCAAGAGAGAAGCAAAGCATTAAAAAAGTTTTTACATATCAAAAATAGCCATGATTACAAAAAAAACCTGAAGCAACTCCAGACATTAGTTGATGATTATAAAATAATAATAGATCAAAAAGCGAGTGCTAAGATTATTAAAAAGCTAGATACTAA
>MNYP01000108.1 GCA_001873135.1 Helicobacteraceae bacterium CG2_30_36_10 | reverse complement strand
ATAAAGATTCCTCAAGGATGGGGAACGCCTGTCATGGGTCCCAATACCACGGGTCTGGGTCAGGTACTTTGGTACTCTCTCCATGACACAACGCACAAATACTCTCTCCAAGAGCTTCGCCGGATGCAAGATTATATTGTCAGTCCGCTCTTTAAAAGTGTGAGCGGTGTTGAAGAGGTAATCGGCTGGGGCGGATATGAAAAGCAGTACAACATTCTCATAGACATGCAAAAACTTCAAAATGTCGGAGTGACTTATGATAATGTTATAACAGCCCTGCAAAAGAGCAATCTCGCAGCAGGTGGACAGTATCTTGAGTTTAACCGTGAGCAGTATCTCATCCGTGGGACAGGGCTATATAAGAGCCTTGATGATATTCGCAACACGGTTATCAAGCCTTTCAAGGGTCATTCGGTCACCATCGAAGATGTGGCAAAAGTAGAAGAGGGTTCGGCTCCGCGATTTGGCGCCGTATCGATTGACGGTAGTGAAGCGGTAATGGGAATGGCTTTGCAACGCACCGCAACCAATGCAGCAAAAGTGGTTGAGAGTCTCAAAGCAAAGATAGAGACACTCAATGCATCACTGCCAAAAGGGGTTGAGATAAAAGTACTGTATGACCGTACAGAGATTACGCATAAAGCTGTTTCAACTATGACATCGGCACTTTTTGGCGGTGTTATACTCGTAGCTATAGTGCTCTTTTTATTTTTATTTGAGTTGCGTTCGGCTTTTATCGTTGTTCTCTCTATTCCTCTCTCACTCCTTATCGCTTTTTTACTGATGGAGTATTTTGGTTTGAGTGCCAATCTTATGAGCCTCAGCGGACTTGCGATTGCCGTGGGTATGATAGTTGATGGTACTATTGTCATCGTTGAGAACAGTTTTAGAAAACTTCATGATCATCCCGAACTCTCCCGTTATGAAATTATCTCAGAGGCCGTGAAAGAGGTCGCCACTCCCGTCACTTTCGCCATCTTAATTATTGTTGCTGTTTTCATTCCGCTCTTAAGCCTTGATGGTTTGGCGGGAAAACTCTATAGCCCCATGGCACTTAATATTGTATTTGTAATGCTCGGCTCCTTGGCTGTGGCTCTGATACTTGTACCCGTACTGCTATTTTGGTTGCTTAAGCCGGTTAAAAACAGTAAAAATATTCTTATGAACGCCATCAAAAAAATCTATGAACCCTCATTGATGTTTGCACTGCGCCATGCAAAAGCGCTGCTTGTTTTGATTAGTGTACTCTTTATCGGTTCCTTATCGCTTCTGTTTATGCAGGGGCGTGAGTTTATGCCTGAACTTAACGAAGAGTCCATTATGTACCGTGTTATAGCCATTCCAGGCACAGGGCTGACACAATCAGTTGAAACAGCAAAAGCTATTGAAAAGCATCTGCTAAAAACATACCCCAAAGAGGTTCTCTCTGTATTGTCCATGGCAGGGCGCAGTGAAAAGGGGGGAGACGGCACAAGCAAATTACATAGAAGTACTCTTAACGCTAAGTCCAAATATAAAAAACCTCGAAGCATTAACACACACAATGGATGAAGATTTAGCTAAGAGATTTCCTTATGTGCAGTTTGTTCCGACACAGCCTATCGCTATGCGTATAGAAGAGCTGTTAGAGGGAGTTAAAGCAGAACTTGCTATTAAAATATTCGGCGATGACCAAAAAGTTCTTGCCTCTATTGCGAGCGAAATTCAGGAGACTTTAGAGGGCGTTCAAGGATTGGAGCGTATGGAAGTCGAAACGCAACTTGGACAAGCGCAAATAAATATCACGCCTAACTATCTCTCTCTGGCTCGTTATGGCATCAGTGTTGATGAGGTGATGAACGTCATCCGTTACGGCGTGGGCGAAGAGGCAGTTACGCAAAAACTTGAAGGGGTGCAGCGTATTGGTGTTGTCGCTAAGATAAAAGATGCGAAGAATGACATTGAATCTATTAAAAATATTACCTTGCGCTCCTCCGAGGGTGTTTTGGTGAGACTTGAACAGCTATGCGATATTACACTCATACAAGGCACCTCTTTTATAAAACGGGAAAATTTGAGCCGATACTTTGTGCTCTCTGTGGAAGTTGAAGGACGAGATATCGCCTCTTTTGTGGATGAAGCCAATTCCCTGATAGAAAAAAATATGCAGATTCCTAAAGGGTACTACATCTCATGGGTCGGTGATTTTAAAAATATGCAGGAGGCTACGCAAAAACTGATGCTGATTATTCCCATTACAATTTTTCTTATCATCTTGCTTTTGTACACGGCGTTTAATTCGCTCTCTAAAGCGATGCTCATTTTAATGAATGTTCCTTTTGGCTTAATCGGGGGGATACTCGCTCTTGTAATTGCCGATATTTATCTCTCAATCTCAGCAATCATAGGGTTTTTAGCCATCTTTGCCATAGCAATACTCAACGGCATCGTACTTGTCAGCTTCATAGATGAACTGCGTGAAAAATATCCGCATGTAAAGCTGGAAACTCTCCTCAAAGATGCAGCACTTTTACGTCTGCGTCCTGTTTTGATGACAGCATTTACAACGCTATTTGGTATTTTACCCTTGCTCTTTTCAAGCGGTGTCGGTTCAGAGATACAGTACCCGCTCTCTGTTGTCATTACAGGTGGAATCATAAGTTCAACACTTTTGACACTATTGATTTTACCATCGGCATATCTACTTTTTTATAAGAAAAAGTCAACACTCAAATAGAGTACGTTTTGATAACCGGGATTATAGGAAACTACAAGCATAAAGTCGGGGTGCGCGGTTATAAGTTCACCCGTTCTGTCTATAGGTAAAATTCTGCGATAATCCGCCAAAGAGTGCAGCACAACCGTTCTTATATAGACCTCATTCGCGGAAGAATCGAGATTATCAAACCGGGGTATTACACAAGGCTCGGTGCGGCAATACGAGAGGGAGCAAATATTTTAGACAAACAAAAAAAATGCCAAGAAACTTTTACTTATAATCAGCGACGGCAAACCAAATGATTTGGACAGATACGACGGACGTTACGGTATAGAAGATACCAAAAAAGCCATCCAAGAGGCGAGGAAAAAAGGAATTACTCCTCTTTGTATTACCGTAGATCTACAAGCAAAAGAGTACCTTTCATATCTCTTTGGAAAAAATGGTTACGTTGTCGTTAGAGACAGTAAAAAGTTGCTAAGAAGAGTCGACTTTACAAAAGTTGCAATACTCTCAAAGTACAGATTTGAATATCCTTGATGGGGAAGATATGTATTTAATGCAACTTGAACTAGAATAATTTAGCCATTAAACAAAACTTAAAGCTTGATTAGATATAATTCCGGACTTTTTGTAGAAATAAACCTTTGGGTACATGATATTTTTGTATGCTCAAAAGTTTGTAAGCATAATATTTAAGGACCGTGAATGTACGCAATTATTAAAAATGGTGGTAAACAATATAAAGTTCAAGAAGGTGATATTTTAACTTTTGACAAAATGTCTCTTGAACCTAAGACTATCATCGAAATTAAAGAAGTTTTAGCAGTAAATACTGGTGAACTTAAAATGGGAGCACCTTTTGTTGAAGGTGCTATTGTAACTGCTGAAGTTATCAACGAAGGTCGTGATAAGAAAGTTATTACTTTCAAGAAACGTCGCCGTAAAGATAGTAAAGTTAAAAGAGGTTTCAGAAGAGACTTCACTCGTGTTAGAATCACTAAAATAGCAGCTTAGTATAAAGCTGCATAATTAAAAGAAGGAGTAAAATATGGCACATAAGAAAGGGCAAGGTAGTACACAGAATAATCGTGACTCGGCTGGTAGAAGACTTGGTGTGAAGAAATTTGGTGGAGAGGCTGTAATAGCTGGTAACATCGTTATTCGTCAACGTGGAACTAAAGTTCACCCAGGTAAAAACATGGGTATGGGCAAAGATCATACTCTTTATGCATTAATTGATGGCGTTGTTAAATTCGAAAGAAAAGACAAAAAACGTCAACAAGTTTCAATCATACCTGCTGCATAATTCTATATATTTGGGCAATCGCCCAGATATTTTCTACTTCAACTTTTACACCTAAGAAATAATTTAAATATTTAACAATTTACTCTTAATCTTAAATTTAGTGAATTTTTAAGTATTACTTTATTAAGGTTCTCAAGATTTACCGATTTCTGAGATTAACTCATAAATCTACTATAATTAGTATCTAAGCTAAAGATAAGCAAAAGGAGTTTACTTGTTTACAGATAGTGTCGAATTAACAGTTAGTTCAGGAAAAGGGGCACAAGGTTGTGTTGCATTTCGCCGTGAAAAATTTGTTTTACAGGGTGGTCCTAATGGTGGAGATGGTGGAGCAGGCGGTGACGTCATATTTAAATGTGACAATAATACGCATACACTTTCTCACTTTCAAAGAAGAATGCATATAAAAGCTGAGAACGGTGCCCCTGGAGATACTTCAAGAATGACCGGAAAATCAGGGGCAACAAAAGTGATTATTGTTCCTCCCGGAACTCAGATAATTGATTTAGAGACAGGAGACGTTCTTTTTGATATGTTGAAAGACGGACAAGAAGAGAAGTTCGTAAAAGGTGGACGAGGCGGTCTTGGTAACTTTCACTTTAAGTCATCAACAAACCAAAGACCTACCTATGCACAGCCGGGAGAGCCGGGTATTACAAGACAAATCAAGTTAGATTTAAAACTCATTGCTGATGTCGGACTTGTCGGTTTTCCTAATGTTGGAAAATCTACGCTTATCTCTACGGTTTCAAATGCCCGTCCAGAGATAGCAAATTATGAATTTACAACACTTACTCCAAAGTTAGGTCAAGTAAATATTGGTGATTTTGAGTCATTTGTTATGGCAGATATTCCAGGTATTATAGGCGGAGCTCACGAGGGTAAAGGTCTTGGAATTCAATTTTTAAGACATATTGAGAGAACAAAAACACTTCTTTATATGGTAGATTTAGCATCATATAGAGATTTAAAAGAGCAGTTTGAAACTCTTAAAAATGAAATTGCATCTTTTTCTCAAAAAATGGCTGAGAATAAATATGCTATTCCCCTTACTAGAGTTGACGTTGTCCCGCCGGAAGAAATCTCAGATTTGGTAAATAGCTTTTTAGATTTAGTCGGCGTAAAAGCAAACGAAAAAAGTGAATTTGATTTTGACTCTGCAATGCCTTATTTTATCCAAGAGAGTGCTGATGGAACACTAGGGTATGATAAAAGTTTGCCGTATTTTGTAGCACCCATATCTTCTGCTGCAGCTAAAAATATAGAAGCTCTTAAATATGCACTTTTTAATCTTGTGCAATCTGACAGAAAAATCTACTAGAGTCTAGAGTGAAAAGAGTAGTAGTTAAGGTAGGAAGTGCAGTTTTAGCCCAAAATGGAAATATTGCACTTGAACGCATGCGTGCTTTAGTAGACTTTCTCTCAGAACTTCACAAATCAAATGAAGTTATCTTAGTCTCTTCGGGTGCAGTAGCCGCCGGTTTCACACAGCTGCAACTTGACAGAAATATCTTGCAAAACAAACAGGCTTTGGCATCTATCGGTCAACCTGTTTTAATGAATAAATATTCAAAAAAATTTTCAACGCACAACATAATCACCGCTCAAGTTTTAGTTACGGCAGCTAACTTTAGGCAAACCGGTGATATTACAAGAATCAAAAATACAGTAGATACGCTTTTAAAAAGCAGAGTAATTCCTATAGTCAATGAAAATGATGCCACTGCAACTGAAGAACTTGTGCTTGGTGATAACGACCAGCTATCGGCATATATAACCAAGCATACTGACTCTGATATGCTTATAATACTCTCAGATATTGATGCCTATTATGACTCAGATCCAAGAGAAAATCCACATGCCAAAGTATTAAAAGTTGTAAACAGTATTGAAGAGTCAGAACTTCAAAAAAATGTCTCTCCTAACAATGTATTTGCTACGGGTGGTATAGTTACAAAACTCAAAGCTGCTTCATACCTCTTGGCATGTGGAAAAAGTATGTTTCTCTCAAGCGGATTTGATTTAACTGATGTAAAAAGTTTTATGCTAGATAACAATCATTTAGGCGGCACTCTATTTACAAAGGAGAGTTAGTGAAAATAATTTTCATGGGCACACCGGATTATGCAAAAGTAATACTGCAACGACTACTAGATACAAAAGAGATGGAAGTTGTGGCGGTTTATACGCAGCCTGACAAGCCCGTAGGCAGAAAAAAGGTTTTAACTTCACCGGAAGTTAAAACTCTGGCATGTGCAAATGAGATAGATGTTTTTCAGCCAAACAGACTTCGTGACAAAGAAGTTATAGAAGAACTGCTTCAAATAGAGTGTGATTATATAGTTGTAGCAGCTTACGGACAAATTCTGCCACGTGCTATTTTAGACCATGCGCCATGTATAAATTTACATGCTTCAATCTTACCGCAGTATCGTGGAGCAAGCCCGATTCAACAAACTCTTCTGAGCGGTGATAAAAAAACCGGTGTAACAGCTATGCTGATGGAAGAGGGCTTAGATACCGGTGATATTATAAAAGTAGATACCATTGATGTTAGCGATGATGAAATGGTTGAGTCACTTTTTGAAAAATTGACAGATGTCGCTGCAAATTTGACTATAGAAGTTTTAGAAAATCTTAACTCCTTTACTCCTCTTAAACAAGATGAATCAAAAGCTACACATTGCTCTAAAATAACTAAAGCAGACGGTGAAGTTGCTTTTGACAATGCGACGCAAGTATTTAACAAATATCGTGCATTTACACCTTGGCCTGGAATTTATTTACCAAGTGGATTAAAACTAAAAAATATAAAGCTAGAAGAGAAATTGAGTTCCAATGAGTTGGGGCAAATTTTAATAATTGATACGAAAAGTATTGTAGTCGGCTGCAAAAAGGGAACTCTTAGAATTTTCAGTGTTCAAGCCCCATCAAAAAAAGAGATAGATATAATCTCATATATTAATGGTAGAAGGCTGAAGCTTGAATCTACTCTATCTTGAGAGTGTAGATTCAACTCAAAACTATCTTAAAGAGTTAGTCAGAAGTTCTACCATTGAACTTCCACATGCCGTAGTTGCAAAAACACAAACAGACGGTGTGGGAAGCAGAGGAAATGCTTGGAGCGGTCTGGATGGAAACTTATTTCTCTCTTTTGCAATTCCTTTAAAGGATTTGCCAAGGGACTTGAAAATTGAATCATCTTCCATATATTTCGCACATATTTTAAAAGAGACTTTGCGTGAGTGTAATTCATCAGTTTGGCTGAAATGGCCAAATGATTTCTATATTGATGAATGAAAAATAGGCGGGATAATTACAAATATTGTTAAAGAGACCCTTATA
>MNYP01000070.1 GCA_001873135.1 Helicobacteraceae bacterium CG2_30_36_10 | reverse complement strand
TTGTTTAACTATAATAATGCAGAACTATTTTAAGCTTTTAGGAGCTTTGCAACTTCTTTAGCATGGTAAGAGATGATAATATCAGCTCCTGCACGTTTAAAACTTGTCATTGTTTCCATCAAAACCCTCTCATAGTCGATTAAGTCGTGCTTTTGTGCCAACTTCAACATTGCATACTCACCGCTTACATTATAAACTGCCAGTGGAAGTGAAGTGTTATCTTTTATCTCTCTCACTATATCAAGGTAAGCGAGTGCCGGTTTTACCATTAAAATATCGGCGCCTTGCATCTCATCTGAAATAGATTCGTTTATGGCTTCACGACGGTTTGCCGGGTCCATTTGATAAGAAGAGCGGTCGCCAAAACTCGGAGTTGATTCTGCAACATCACGAAACGGTCCATAATAACCTGAGGCAAACTTCGTTGAGTAGCTCATAATCGGCAAGTTCTCAAAACCTGCCCGATCAAGTGCTTCTCTTAATGTTTGAATAATCCCGTCCATCATGCCCGACGGTGCTATCATGTCTGCACCTGCTTTGGCATGAACTATTGCCTGCTGAGCAGAAAGTTCTAAAGTAGCATCGTTATTTACAGTTTCATTTTCTACATCAACAATACCGCAGTGCCCATGGTCTGTAAATTCGCAAAAACACAAATCGGTCACGACAAACATATCAGGATGCGCTTCTTTTATAGCTCGCACCGACGAGGCAATAATGCCGTGTTCACATAAAGAATCAGAGCCGACAGAATCTTTAACATCGGGAATTCCAAAGAGTATAATAGAGTAGATTCCAAGCTCTTTGAGTTCAACACACTCTTTTAAAACTTCATCTATACTCATCTGAAAAACACCCGGCATTGAGGCTACTTCTTTTTTTATACCCTCGCCTGAGCGAATAAAAAGCGGGTAGATAAAATCATCAACACGGACATGTGTCTCTCTTACAAGTGAGCGAAGTTGCTTGTTTAAACGTGTTCTGCGAAATCTTTGAAACATAGGAAACCTTTTTTAATATTTTTGCTATAATAATTTTTAGAAAATATTTTACCGTTTTAAAGATTAAATTAATGAATATAGAAATTTCGCAAGTTGCAAACTTACCCTCAAAATATGGCGACTTTAAAGTAAAGGCCTTTAAAGAGGGCCATAAAGAACACCTTGTTATCTACACAGACAACTTAGATGAGACGCCGATTGTAAGAGTTCACTCAGAATGTTTAACGGGTGATGCTCTTGGAAGTTTAAAGTGTGATTGTGGAGACCAGCTTGAGTATGCGCTTAAATTAGCTTCAAAAACAAAGGGCATGGTTATTTATCTAAGGCAAGAGGGGCGTAATATCGGTCTTTTAAATAAAATAAATGCTTATGCCCTTCAGGACCAAGGCTACAATACCGTAGAAGCAAACCATCAACTTGGCTTTCGCGCAGACGAGAGAACATATGAAATGGTTACCACTATTTTGCATCATTTCAACATACATAAGATTAAACTGCTGACAAATAATCCTGACAAAATAAACTCCATCAGTGATATAGAAATCGTAGAGCGTATACCAATTATTATGGAGTCAAACAAATATAACGAAGCGTACCTTGCTACTAAAAAAGATGAAATGGGTCATCTTTTTTAGTAAAAAGAGTAAATTTAGGTAAAATGTCTTTTTAAAAGGATGTATTTGTGGATTTAAAAACTACACTAGAACGAGACAACATAACAGTACCGGATAATTTCTTTCACAACATTCAGAAATTTAAAGAGCATCTCTTTAAATGGAATAAAATCCATAATCTTACCGGAGCAAAAGATGAAAAAACAGTTAATGCATTTATTTATGATGCTCTGTTTCCTGTAAGTTTCCTGCCAAGCGCTAAAAACCTTTTAGATATAGGAACAGGAGCCGGTTTTCCCGGAATGATTTTAGCTTTTGCTCTTCCTGACACACAGGTAACACTGGTCGAACCGCTTGCAAAAAGAGCTAGCTTTTTACAGTTTATAAAAGCCGACTTAGGGCTTCTTAATGTAACTGTAGTGAGAAAAAGAGTCCAAGATATGGATCCTCAAATATTTGAAATCATAACTTCAAGAGCTGTGAGCGACACAAATATGCTTTTAAAGTTGAGTGAAAATTTTCGTGATGAAAACTCAAAACTTCTTTTTTATAAGGGTGAGCGGGTTTTTGATGAAGTCAATGAGACAATGGCGCATAAAATTATAAAAACAAAAAACAGACACTATCTACTTTTAGGAGAAAACTAATGCAATATTTGGTTATTGTAGCGCTTATCGCTATAGTTTACTTTTTCTTTATTAAGAAAAAACCCATTCAACACAATAGCAAAAAAGAGGAGAGTTCAAAGCCTCAGAGTAACGACATGGTAAAGTGCTCGGCATGTGGAATCTACTGCGAAATAAATGAGTCTATTTTAAGTAACGCAAAATATTACTGCTCATCAGAATGTGTGGAAAAAAAATAATGCTTTTTTTTGGACATAGGTTTATAGAGAGTCAAGATTTTTACCATGTTTCAGACATAGAGTCTATAAAAAATACTCCGCCCTCTTCTACAATTTATTTGTCATTTAGTGAAGATAATTTAGATATTATAAAGCATCTTCAAAGCAATCAGCTCTCCTTTGGACTTAGGGCTTTAAATATTGAGCAGATAATGTATGCTTCATCACTTGGGGCTTCGTTTATAGTCGTCTCTGAAGATTTAGCAAAAAGCGCTCAGAATATCGCAAACAATTATCTTTTCGATGCAAAAATACTTGTAAAGATTAAAGATGAAGATGAAATCGAAGAGCTCGCTATATTGGGAGTAGACGGAGTTATTTTTTCAAATGCGATTATAAAAACAAACTCTTAGTTATGGCGGTATGCACCTTTTTTTTATCTCTGCTACTGCTGCTTTTTACGGGTTGCTCCACTAAAAAAGCTGCTCCTCACGAGCAAAGCGTAAAAAATGAACAAACTTCAAAGAAAATTAGCAAAATTTCCTACAAGCCAAAAAGCAATAACTGGATAACGGTCGCCCTGTATGAAGAGTACAAAAAATGGTACAAAACTCCGTATAAATATGGAGGGCTCACTCCTGATGGCGTTGACTGTTCCTCTTTAGTGCAACAGATTTATGAAGATGCTTTTGGAATTCATATACCAAGAACAACAAAATATCAAGTACGCAAAGGTCATAAAGTCAGTAAAGAGTCTGCAAGAGCCGGTGATTTGGTTTTTTTTAAAATCGGTTACAACAAAAGACATGCCGGCATCATTATAGAACGGGGGAAATTTATCCATACTTCGCAAAAACATGGGGTTTCAGTCTCTCAACTTAGTAATCCTTACTGGAAGAACAACTATTGGCAGAGCAGAAGAATTCTGCCGGAATAAAGTTTTATTAAACTATCTCTCTTTGAATCTCTGCTTTTAAAGATGTTAAAACTTCATAGCTTATAGTTTTTGCAGCCTCGGCAACTTGAGTAGCATCATCAAAAATTAAAATCTTATCCTCATCGCAGACAAACGAACTGTTGTCCATTGAGATTCTGCCGAGTAGTTTCACGCCATGTGGAGTTGTGTAGTTATTTGAGCATACTCTTAAAAAGCCGTCGCCATAACCAAAATTATAATTACTTACAATACACTCTTTTTCAATTTCATAAGTTGCCCCGTAGCCGACACACTCACCTTTTTTTAACTCTCTTGAAGAGATTTTATTTGCGTAGAGTGAGAGAACAGGTTTTAAACCTTCAACACTTATTGCCTCTGGAAGTTCCATGCATCCATAAGCGGCTATGCCCACTCTTGCCATATCTTCACTGAAATCCACATGCCGAAAGAGTGCGGCAGAGTTAGAGGAATGAAATCTAAGTTCGCCAAAACCAAACTCTTTTGCCAAAATTCTGGCTTCTTGTTTTACTTTTTTAAAATTGTCATTTTGCCAAAACCATTCACTTGAGAGTTCATCAGCACTTCTATGGTGGGTAAAAACAGCTTCTAAAACAAGTCCCTGCTCTTTTATAGCACAAAATGTTTTTCTAAGTTCACTCATTGCTATACCGTTTCTATGCATTCCCGTGTCTACTTTAAGCTCTACTTTTGTGGCATGTGGAAATCTATTTATAGCTTTTAAGTCATTTATTGTGTATCGTGCTTTATCATTTGCGGCATGTGGAAAATCTGCCAAAACGAGAATATAATCAAAGAAGCTTTCTATATTCTGTGCTTCTTTAGCCGTTTGAACGACAGCTTTTGTAATTCCATACTCTTTTGCCAAAGATGCTATCTCAAAAACTCCATGTCCGTAAGCATTATCTTTTAGAACAAGTGCAATTTTATTTACACCCTTCGTTGCGTATGCTATAACGTCCAGATTGTTGAAAAATGATTGTTTATTTAGTGTTATATAAGCCATAAATGAAATTATACCAGATTCTTTTAAGTAATCTTTTGTGCCACTACAATATAGAATTTGGACGATTCTTTTTTACCGCTTAGCAGTCTAATATCTACTTTGAGTTTCATCGGTTTGCCGTCCGAAAGAAAATCAATTTTATAACTCATCTCTTTAATAAGCTTAATATGTTCATTCATCTTCTCGAAGCCGATATGTTTCCTAAAAAGAGCTATCTTGTCAAATGCAATTTTTTCATTGCTCAGGGCAATATTAAACATCTTCATAAAACGAGGATTCATCTTAGTAAACATCCCCTTTGCATCCATATAACCTATAGCTAGAGGAAAATACTCAAACCCAACTTTGATACTTGTAAGCTGCTTCTTCAACTCACTGTTTTCTTCAATAAACCGGGTAATATCCCCACCTACTGCTATAATATAAGTCTGCTCATGTTTAACAATCTTCGATACCTGCCAGTTAATTATATAAGACTTATCTTCCAGCCCTTTCATCGGAGTTACAAACTGCTGATGGTATATATCCTTTTGGAGTATCCCTGCAAAGTATCTATTTAATGTCTCAATGTTTCCGGGAATAAAAGTCTCAAAAAAACCTTTTCCTATAATATTTTCTTTCTCCAGTCCGACAAAATCTGCAAAGCACTCATTGGTATCAATAATATGACCTGTGCTGTCGAGTACAACAACTATAGCATTACATACTCCGCTTAGATCATGAAAGCTTATGTTTTTAAAAAACTCTTCAGGCTTTATTTCCATAAAAAGTACTAAAAGGTGTTTATTATTTTTACTGAAATGGATATTATAAATAGTATCGAAAATTTCAACATCATGCAGTGTATAATTATTGGAACCTGCTTCTTCATCATAATGCTTGAGAAGTTGTTGGAGCAAACCATTTTTAGTATCTAAATTAGCATCAAAAAGCTTTTGCATCAACTGATTGTTATAGCTGTTTAGCCACGCCCCACCTTCACTCTTCTCAAATAAGAGAACTGGCTCAGACAGACTATCAACTACACCAAAAAGAAGTTCTGAACTCTGCATCTTTCATCTCCATAAAATCTTTGTAATTAATTATATCAAAAGAAATGATTGTTATGAACTTAACTGACTATAAAGTGTTGTCAATGTAGAATAACGTAAATATTATTTCCACATGCCAAGATACTTTTCCTATAACATTTGTTACATACCGGAATGTTAACCACCGCTTACAGCGAGTTATAGCCCCCTTTCTCACTCGGATGCGCTATAATACGACACTTCAAACCCCTTTATAGGGGCTTGTTTCAGACCTTTTTTTCATAAAAAAACTACTTAAATCCATCAAAAAAATCTCATTTTTTACTATTTTTTTTAAGGACTTTCATTTATTTTTCGCTCAAATAGACAATTTTTTCACAACAAAGCACTCTATAAATGCTACAAATATACTCAAAAGAGTAAAAGTTGTTGTTTTTGCAATTTTTCTTCCGGTGTCTTGATTCCTATGAGTGTTTCCATCTTCGCATACTGCAAATCCGTTATCGAAATCATCCGAATATTTCCTTTAGGTGGAATGTACTCTTTGACTCTTTTTTTGTGGGTTTCAACACTATCGTCACCTTTGCAGATTCTCGCATAAACAGAAAACTGCATCATGATAAAACCATCTTTGAGGAGCACTCTTCTGAAATTAGTGTATTTTTTTCGCTCTTGTTTCGTCTTGGTCGGTAAGTCGAAAAATACAAACAACCACATAAACTTAAAATCCTTCACGCTATACTCGGCAGTTTTAGGTGAGAACTGTCGCTGAGTTTTATAGATTTTACAAAAGAGTGCGCCATAACATCACAAACATGTAAAATACTCACGCTTTCATTTTCTAGTTGCATCTCCATGTTGAGCACATTAATGAGTGCCGATTTTACGCTTACACCCATGTAAATATCAAGGTCATCTTCAAGAGCCAACTTTTTGACAACCATGTCCACCATAGGGCGAAGCGGCTCGATGATATCATCGGCTAGATTATACGCATTCAGCTCAGAGTTATGAAACACTCCAAAAGTAGGAAGCAACCCATACGAAACCAAAGACCGTGCCACCGCACCCCGAACTATCGAATAACCATAATTGAGTGCTATGTTGATGGGGTCGAGCGATTTTTGCTCTCTTAAGAAGTTTTGAAATAGCCTTTGCCAATATTTTCTTGCTGCAAGTGCCTCAACATTTTCGCTGTCGCCTGATTTTACTTTATCTTTTAAAAGCTCCAGTTGGAGATTGTCAATCTCAAAGTGTTTTAAAAGTTCGGATTGGTTTATAATTTTTTGCGTGATGATTTTTTGCCATAACTGTTTTTTGAGAGGAAGTTTCATATCTCTTTGTATGTGTGATATTTGAGAGAGGCGTGAGTGTTGATGAAAAGGGGTAAAGCAGCCGTTTGGCATGTGGAAACTGTCACATGTAAATAACGCTATGTTTTTTTCGGCGATGAGACTTAGAAGTGCCGTTGTAACAGAGGACTGATTGTTTTCCAAAACTATTACTGTTATATCTTCGAGCGGCACTTTGGCCGCCTCTTCTTCGTGTGGCTCATACACGAGTTGCAGATTTTTAACACTCAATCTACAAGCTTTTGTAACTAAAATAGTTCTCCATCCAGCCATCATGCACTCCTTTGTTTTTTTCTAAGCTCCCTGCCCTCGTGGAGAGAACCTTGTCTCTTTTCGTTTTTGACCTCAACAATATTGCCTAGGGCATCGACTTGATGTTTTTTTATGGATACCAAATTTTGAACACCTAATCTATATGTATTTTTATTATCATGTGTATAAAGTGAAATTTGTGATGTAGCACTATCCGCACTGTCATAATAGCCTAAAACCCTCACAGCCTCTTTCGTCGCTGTCTTTTTCGTCTGAATCTCTATCAAATCTCTTTTATAAAAAGAGAATCTAAACTCATAATTTTCAT
>MNYP01000107.1 GCA_001873135.1 Helicobacteraceae bacterium CG2_30_36_10 | reverse complement strand
AATCGTTTTTAACTTCCTTTTATAATTCCTTTTACTTAATCAATACAATCTCTTTTTATACCAAACTTCTTTAATTACTTTACTACTCAGTTTTACTTCTTGGCATGTGGAAATTTCTCTAAAATATTCGTAATATACTCTGTTTAAAAATCATTTATATGTTATTATTTTGTATTAATTTATTAGGAAATAATATGAAAGAATATATTAAAGATCAGATTAAAAAATCGTATGAAACTAAACAAGCTATTTATAACGATGACGCTTTATTGGATGAAATAGAAAAAGTTGCTAGAAAATGTGTTGAGCTTTATAGGGGTCAAAATAAAACTATTTTGGCTGGTAATGGTGGCAGTGCGGCTGACGCTCAGCATATTGCTGCTGAATTAGTTGGCAGGTATGGGTTCGACAGACCGTCTATTCCTTCTCTCGCTCTAACTACAGATACTTCAAATCTTACTGCTATTGGCAATGATTATGGGTATGATAAAGTTTTTTCACGTCAACTTGAGGGAATGGGTCAAAGTGGAGATATATTTATAGGTATTTCTACATCTGGAAACTCTGTAAATATTATTAATGCTTTTCATAGTGCTAAAGTAAAAGGTATTTCAACGGTTGCTTTAGTAGGAAGAGATGGCGGCGAAATGGCTAAACTTGCCGATATTTCTTTAATAGTTCCTTCTAACTCTACTCCTCGAATTCAAGAGTCTCACATATTAATTGGGCATATATTATGCGATATTATTGAAAAAGAAATTTTTGCTGATGGAGTTGGAGCGTAGGTTATGAGTCACTCTTCACAAAAAGCGCTTTTTTTAGATCGTGATGGCGTTATAAATGTTGACCATGATTATGTGCATAAGGTAGAAGAATTCGAGTTTATTAATGGAATTTTTGAACTTTGTAGCTATTATCAAAATCTTGGGTTTATAATATTTGTTATTACTAATCAATCAGGAATTAGCCGAGGTTATTACAGTGAAGATGATTTTTTAAAACTAAGTTCTTGGATGGTTGGTGAGTTTGCTAAACATAATATAGAGATAAAAAAAGTATATCATTGTCCACATCATCCAGAGACTACAGGTGAGTGTAGTTGTAGAAAACCACATGCCGGAATGTTATTGGATGCAAAAGAAGAGTTTGATATTGATTTACAAAACTCTGTTTTAGTCGGTGACAGAGAAAGAGATATAGAAGCTGCAATAGAAGCAGGTTTAAAAGAGACCTATTTGTTTGATGAGTTTAATAAAGTTAATTCTTCTAAAGCTACTAAAATAGTCTCTAAATTTGAAGATATATGGAACAATTAATGTTGATTTTAAACTGTGGCGGTACTTTTAACAAGAGGTATAATGCTATACTTGGCGAATTAGAAGTGCCATTTGATAATTATGCAGTAGAGACTATTTTAAATAGCGTTCATCTTGACTATAATTTGGCCGGAGTACTCTATAAAGATAGTCTAGATATGGATTTAAATGACAGAAAAATGATAGCAAGTATAATCATGGAGTCACAGGAAGAGACATTTATTATTGTGCATGGCACAGATACTATGAATGTTACAGCTGAATTTTTATCTGAAATATTTGATGATAGAAAAATTATTTTAACCGGTGCTATGAATCCGTTTGAGATAGATAAAGTAGAAGCGACTCTTAACCTTGGTATGGCTATTGGTTTTTCAAAAGCTAAAATCGATTATGGTGTTTATATTTGTATGAACGGGCATGTGGAACTCTCTTCAAACATAGTCAAAAATAAAAAATTAGGGATATTTGAAGTTGTCAGATAAAGTAGCTTGTACACACTGTAAATTAGAATTTTCAGAATCTGTAATGATTAAAGATGAAAACCATTACTTTTCTAAAGAAAGTTCTGCTCCGCAGACCGCTATTCGCTACTTTTGTTGCAATGGATGCCAGGGAGTATTTCATCTTTTAAGTGATGAGGGACTAGAGAGCTTTTACAATAAAGCAGGAAATATAAAATTAACGCCACCTACTAGGCAATATGAAGACTCTGCTAACTTTAATGCTCCTGCATTTTATGAAAAATTTGTGAAAATAAATAGCGATGGATTCTCTGAAGTTTCTCTTATTATTGAAGGGATACATTGTTCCGCATGTGTGTGGTTGAATGAAAAAGCACTGCACAAGATGGATGGAGTCATTGATACAAATATTAACTATACAAGCAATAAAGCCATTATAGTTTGGGCTGACAATGTTGTTAAACTATCATCTATTATAGATATGATTAGGGCTATCGGCTATAACGCTTTTCCCTATGACTCTTTCATTCAAGAAGCTCATGCGAATAAGCAAAGAAAAGATTATTACCTAAGAATGGCAGTAGCTATTTTTGCATCTATGAATATTATGTGGATTGCAGTTGCTCAGTATGCTGGTTATTTTAGCGGTATTACACAAGAAATTAAAACAATTTTAAATATTGCCGAGGGTATTCTTGCCACGCCTGTTCTTTTTTATAGCGGATGGATTTTTTTTAGAGGTGCTTATTATGGTCTTAAAAACAGAGTCGTCAATATGGATCTGCTGGTTGCCACCGGGGCATCTTTAACGTATATATATTCAATCTATATTACATCCGTTGAACAAGGAGAGGCATACTTTGATTCTGTAAGTATGATTATTACTTTTGTTCTCATTGGAAAATTTTTAGAAGTTTTAAGTAAAAAGAATGTGGCAGATGCGTTAGATATTATGGGCAACCATTTGCCTAGTGAAGTAAATATTGTTAAAGAAGAGTCTATTGTATCTTGCAAATTGAGTGATGTTTGTGTCGGGGATATTGTAGTTGTATCTTCTGGCGAAAAAGTTTTAATAGACGGTGAAATCATAAAAGGCAGCGGTGCTTTTGATGAGTCAAACTTAACAGGAGAGAGTGAACCTATATATAAAAATATTGGTGATAATGTTATAAGCGGTACGCTCAGTATAGATGCTGACATACACTTTAGAGCGACAAAAGATTTTGAGCATTCAACCCTTTCAAATTTAGTTTCGCTTCTAGAATCTGCGATGTATAAAAAACCAAAAATCCAACAAATTGCAAATAGACTCTCTGAACATTTCTCTACAGCTATTTTAGCACTCTCGTTTTTGACTTTTATGATTTGGTGGATTTGGCCCCATAGTTTTGAAACATCTTTTATGATAGGCATTTCAGTGATAATTATTGCATGCCCTTGTGCTCTAGCTTTGGCAACGCCTGTTGCAACCTTAGTTGGGCTAAGTTTAGGTGCGAAAAAAGGCATACTGTTTAAAGAAGCAGCTCAGCTTGAGACTATGGCAAAAGTTGATACTCTAGTTTTAGACAAAACGGGAACCTTGACTATAGGCAAACCTGAAGTTATTAAGGGGCACATTTATGAAGAGTTTGACGCGAAGTTGCTATTTTCTTTAGTAAAATCTTCAAAACATCCTGTGGCATGTGGAATATTTAAATATCTTAAAAATAGTGATGCAGAGATTAAACAAGTTCTTTTAGATGATTATATTCAAATCCCGGCATGTGGAATAAGTGCTAGATACAATAGTAGTAAATTGCTTGGCGGCAACTTGAAGTTGATGAAAAACAATGGTATAGAGTTTGAATATTTGAGCGATAACACTCTTTTTTACTTTGCTATCGATAATAAGATTATGGCTATTTATGAACTGGGCGATACAATAAAAGAGTATGCTAAAGAGCTAGTTGAAGGTTTAAACAAAAAAGGTATTAAAATTGTAATGCTAACAGGTGATAACTCACGTATTGCCCAAAAGGTCGCTAACACAATCGGTATCAATGAATATATGTCAGACCAAACTCCAGAGGAGAAGCTAGAGTATATCAACAAGTTGCATGAGAATAAAAAAACTATTGTTATGGTAGGCGATGGCGTGAATGATATTTTGGCATTAGCAAGAGCAGACATAGGGATAGTTATGGGAAGCGGAAGCGATATTGCCGTTGATGTCAGTGATGTTGTACTTTTAAATGACTCGCTAAAATCACTTGAAGATGCATTTAAAATTTCTCGTACTACCTATGGACTTATAAAACAAAATCTTGGTATATCTTTGTTATATAATGCCATTACGATTCCACTGGCAATGGCCGGATATGTGATACCTTTGGTTGCCGCAATATCTATGAGTGTCAGTTCGCTGTTAGTTGTTGGCAATTCGATGAGAATAAGATTAAAATGGAATAAAAATTAGGAGATATTTTGGACACTTGGGTAATTGCAATGATGCTGGGAGCATCGATATTTTTAGGCGCTATAGCTCTTTTTGCCTTTCTCTGGGCTATTAAAAATGGTCAATTTGATGATGAAGAGAAATTTTTAAATGCTGTAAAGTTTGATGGTGAAGATGAATTAAACGACGCAATAAAACAAGAGAATAAAAAAGAAGAGTTAAAGAAGAGACATAGACCAGAATAGATTAAAATTTGAAGAAGAATTTGGATTGCCGGAGTTGGCAATCCAAAAGTGATTATTTACCGATAGTTTGAGCGAACGCTTCTAAGTCATCATCAGAATATTTTCCGACTTGACCTTTCATAAGACCTTTCATTGGACCACCATAACTACCATCTTTATAACCTTTAAGTGCAGTAGCAATTTCAGCGTGAGTCAAATTAGCAACAATTTTTGATTTACCTAAAGCTTTTTTACTCCAGTCATCACCATGACAGCTACTGCATGCCTTTCCATTTACTGCTGCCATTGAAGTTGTTGCTATAGCTAAAGCTGCTATTGAAGCGATTACAATTTTTTTCATCTAATCTCCTTGATTTGTATTATCTCTTAGATTATAGTGGATTAACTCTTAAATACATGTTAATGATTATAAAGGTATCATTTTATTTAAATTAAATATTATGGATGGGAATATGCGATACATAGAAGATAACTTAGAAAATAAAACAATTTTAATAACGGGTGGGGCGGGTTTTATAGGTTCTAATTTGGCTTTTTACTTTCAAAACAGTCATCCAAAGGCTCATGTAATTGTACTGGACAGCTTTAGAAGCGGTGAAACTTTGTCTAATGGAAATCTAAAAAGTTTTGGACATTTCAAAAATCTCATTGGGTTTAGAGGTGAGATAATTAGTGGTAATATTAATGATAAAGACCTACTTTTAAATTTAGAAATAAACTATAAATTTGATTATATTTTTCACGAAGCTGCTATATCTGACACAACTGCACAAGAGCAAGATTTAATGATAAAGACCAATGTAAATGCCTATAAAGATTTACTTAATTTAGCCGTGGCTCATGGTGCAAATATGATTTATGCTTCTTCAGCTGCTACTTACGGCAATGCTGAATCTCCCCAAAAAGTTGGGCGTGAGGCACCAAACAATGTTTATGGTTTTTCTAAACTTAGTATGGATAATTTAAGCAGAGAATATATGAAAGAGTGTGACATTTCTATTGTTGGATTAAGATATTTTAATGTTTATGGACCTAGAGAGTATTTTAAAAACAGTACTGCTTCTATGGTTTTGCAATTTGGCCATCAACTTTTAGCGGGTAAAAATCCCCGTCTTTTTGCAGATAGCGACAAGATTTTGCGTGATTTCATCTATATAGAAGATATTGTTCAAGCCAATATTAAAGCCATGAAACCAAAACAAAGCGGTATATATAATGTTGGAACAGGTAAAGCAAGAAGTTTTCAAGACATAGTAGATACTTTGCAAAAAGAACTCGGCACTACGTATGAATGTGAGTATATGCCAAATCCCTTTGTAGGAAGCTATCAGTTTCACACAGAAGCAGATATTACTACAAGCACAGAAGTCCTAGGTTATAAGCCGGCCTATGAGCTCGAAGATGGAATAAAAGCTTATGTTAGTGAAATTAAAAGAATATATGAAGAAGAAGTTAAATAGATGAAAGTTCTTAAAAATTTTAAGCCAAATATTCTTGTTATTGGTGATTTGATGATAGATCACTATTTGTGGGGAAGTTGTGAGCGGATTTCTCCGGAGGCTCCTGTCCAAGTTGTAGATATTGCTAAGGAAACAACCGTTTTAGGCGGTGCAGGAAATGTAATCAATAATCTTGTAGCGCTTGGCGCAAAGGTAAGCGTGAGCAGCGTTATCGGTGATGATGAGACAGGTCTAGAACTTATCGGGATGCTCAATGTTATTAATGTTGAGTGTAAAAATGTAATAATTCAAAAAAATAGAAAAACATCTAAAAAAAGCCGTGTTATTGCAGTTTCTCAGCAGATACTCAGATATGACCAAGAGAGTAAAAATGATATAGAGAGTCAATCTGTCAGCAAAATTTTAGAATCCTTGTCTATAAGCATACCTAGGTACGATATGGTTATTTTGTCTGATTATGGAAAAGGTGTTTTAACGGATGAACTCTGTCAAGGTGTCATAAAACTTGCAAATGAAAACAGTGTGAAAGTTTTGGTTGACCCAAAAGGGAGTGACTTCTCAAAATACAAGGGAGCATATCTTTTAACACCAAATAAAAAAGAGGCTATGCTTGCTACAAACATAAAAATTACTGATAAACAAAGTTTAGAAGAAGCACTTTTGAAACTAAAATATGATTGTGACTTAGACATTTCTCTTATAACTCTTTCAGAAGGTGGAATCGCTACTTATGATGATAAGATGAAAGTATTTCCAACAGTTGCAAAAGAGGTTTTTGACGTAACAGGTGCAGGAGATACTGTGATAGCTTCTATAGCCTTTGCTCTGAGTGCCGGGAAAAATATACAAGAGAGTGCAAAGTTTGCAAATCTTGCAGCGGGAGTTGTTGTAGGAAAAATCGGTTCAGCTACGGTTAGTATAACTGAAATAGAGGAGTATGAAGCTACACTGCATAAAAGTACTTCAGACGCTCATATAAAAAGTTTTGAAGATATACAGACTATTGTTAATCGTTATCGCAGCAATGGAAAAAAAGTAGTATTTACAAATGGATGTTTTGATATACTTCACGTGGGACATGTAAAATACTTACAAGAGGCAAAAAGTTTTGGAGACATATTGATTGTAGGATTAAATTCTGATGAATCAGTTTCACGTCTCAAAGGGCCAACTCGCCCTATAAATGTCGCTTCAGACAGAGCTTACATATTGGCGGCTCTAGAAGCAGTTGACTTTGTTGTTCCTTTCGATGAAGATACACCATATGAACTGATAAAAATGATACAGCCGGATGCTCTTGTAAAGGGCGGTGATTACGAAGGAAAAGAGGTAGTTGGAACTGAATTTGCTGGAGAATTAAAGCTTGTTGAATTTGTTAATGGCAAAAGTACAACAAAAACTATAGAAAAAATAAAAGGAAAATAATGTTAAAAAAATTAAGCTTAATAACTGTTTGTGCAGTCTCTGTATTTGCTATGCAT
>MNYP01000047.1 GCA_001873135.1 Helicobacteraceae bacterium CG2_30_36_10 | reverse complement strand
GTAGAACATCCCCACAATTTATGTGGAGTCGCTTGGTATCAATCTCTTCTTTAAATATACTATGTAATAGTTTACATAAATCGGTATCTACCTCAAAAGCTTCTACACTTTTGACATCAACTAAAAATTTAGTTAAATCACCTAAGCCAGGTCCAATTTCTACGATTTTATTATCGTTTTTGGGCATCGCTTCGACGATTTTTCTTAATACTGTTTCATCTTTTAAGAAATTTTGTCCAAATTTCTTTTTAGCAATAACGCTATTTACATTCATAAGTGTAAGTTTATCTTATTTTTACTTATACAAAGGAAACAAGGCAAAAACTTCCTATTTGTTAATTTAAGTATATGAATGAAAAAATAATCAAACAAAAATTATTTACACTACATGAGTTTTCTAATTACTTCTTCTGAAACAGCCACCAATCTTCTCTCAAGCCTATTAATCTCATCAAGCAACTCTACTGATACCTGTTGCATGCTATCATAATATCCCCTTGCATCTCTTATCTCTAACTCGGTTAAACTCTTTTTTTTATTTCCAAACAATTTTGAGAAAAATCCACCTTTTGCCTTAGTAAAATAAATCATAAAAATTTTTAAATATATGTCATGCAGTTCAAAATGCAATTTCTCTATTTTTTTCATACACTCCGGCGGATTATTAGAGAGCGCATTAAGAACTTGACCATCGCTATAGAACCATTTTCCAAATTTACATTCTGTAGAATTAACCGGTATTGATTCCTCTTTTATATCTACGCCACTTATAAGTAATTTAGCTTTTTGAACCCATTTGATATGTGCTGCTTTTGCTGCTCTTAGATGTCCTAAAATATCTTCTTTTTCCATTGAATACCACTCCAATAACTATAATTGTTTATTATAGTACTAAACTTATTAAATCCTTATAAAGAGAATAGTTATCGCATGTTCCACGTGAAACAAACTTTATCATAAGGCAAAAACAGTATAATTTCAATATATTAAATAAGGTGCTATTTTCTTATGAATTATTTCGCAAAAAGAATTATTCCCTGTCTTGATGTTAAAGATGGGCGTGTAGTCAAAGGTGTCAACTTTCTTGGTTTAAAAGATGCCGGTGACCCGGTGGAAGTGGCACGCCGCTACAATGAAGAGGGTGCTGATGAACTAACATTTTTAGATATCACGGCATCAAGTGACAACAGAGAGACTATTGTTGACATAGTAGCTCAGGTCGCACGTGAAATTTTTATACCCCTTACCGTCGGTGGCGGCATTAGAAAATTAAATGATATTTATAAACTTTTAAATGTGGGCTGCGATAAAGTAAGCGTCAACTCAGCAGCAATCAAAAGACCTGAACTTATAAACGAGGGTGCAAAACGCTTTGGTTCACAATGCATAGTAACCGCTATTGATGTAAAACGCATTGGCGATAGGTACCATGTATTTTTAAATGGCGGAAGAGTAGATACTGGACTCGATGCTCTCGAGTGGGCAAAAGAGGTAGTTGATCGTGGAAGCGGAGAGATACTTCTAACATCGATGGATACGGATGGCACAAAATCTGGGTTTGAGCTCACTATCACTGAACAGATAAGCAAGGCTGTAAACGTCCCAATTATCGCAAGTGGCGGAGCTGGAACGATGCAACACATCAAAGAGGTATTTGAGCACGGTGCAGATGCAGCACTTGCAGCAAGTATCTTTCACTATAAAGAGATTGATATTATGGACTTAAAACGTTACTTACACGAGAACAATATACCGGTAAGACTATAATGATAATTTGCGCCGGCAATAATGAAACTTTTGATTTTGCACAACCTATGGGAGTAGGACTCATAGAGACCGCCATGAATCTTACTAGACTCTGTCTGTTTGATAAACCAGAATTTTTGTTCTTTGTAGGTTCTGCGGGCAGTTATGGTGAGCACAAAATATTTGATATTATTGAATCAAAAACAGCTTCAAATATTGAGCTCTCTTTTTTATCCAACGATGCATACACTCCTCTTGACAACGTAGTTTCAACTAACTCCTCTCACAAAAAAGATGTTATCGTCAACTCTTCTAACTATATTTCTACTAACAAAGAACTAACAAAAAAGTTTTTGGAGCTTGGTATAGGGCTAGAAAACATGGAGTTTTTTGCTGTTTTAAAAATAGCACAGGAATTTAACATTCCTGCCGGCGGTGTTTTTTGTATAACAAACTACACTAACAAGAATGCTCATGAAGAGTTCTTAAAAAATCATGAACATGCAAAAGAGTTATTATCTCGGCATGTCCAAATAAGAATCAAGGAACTTACCTCTCAATGAATATAACTAAACCATCCATATTTGATTTTACTCAAAAAGAGCTTATGGAGCTCATTAAACCATCCTTTCGTGCCAAACAAATCTTTGGTTGGATTTATCACCAGTATGCTCAAAGTTTTGAAGATATGAAAAATATTCCAAAAACTTTAAAAGAAGAGCTCTCTCAAAAGTTTGTTGTAAATCCTCTAACTATTGTAAACAAAGAGGAATCCAGAGATGGGACCATTAAATATCTTTTACAGATGCAAGACGGTAAAACAATGGAAGCTGTTTGGCTCAAGATGAAAGAAGAACTTATCGATGAAGATGGTAAGGTCTTTCAGGAGGCGAAATATACTATTTGTGTTTCAACGCAAGTGGGATGCAAAGTAGGGTGCACATTCTGTTTAACTGCTAAAGGCGGCTTTACAAGAAATTTAACTGCAGGAGAGATAGTAGCGCAAGTTGTAACTCTTAAACGCGATAATAATCATAACCATAACAGAAAAATAAACATTGTTTATATGGGAATGGGAGAGCCTCTAGATAATTTGGACAACCTTGCAAAAGCTATAGAAATTTTTAAAGAAGAAGAGGGACTCTGCATAGGTGCAAAACGTCAGACAGTCTCTACAAGTGGACTAAGCAATAAGATAGATAAACTTGGCGAGATGGATTTAGGTGTTCATATAGCCATCTCCCTCCACGCTGTCGATGATGAACTTAGAAGTGAGCTCATTCCTATGAATAAAGCGCATAACATCTCTTCTATTATAGAAGCCGTAAAACGATTCCCTATTGACACCAGAAAAAGAGTTATGTTTGAATACCTTGTTATAAAAAATAAGAATGATGATATAGCCTCCGCAAAAAAGCTTGTTAAACTCTTAGCCGATATAAAAGCAAAGGTAAATCTAATCTACTTTAACCCTTATCCAGGAACTACTTATGATAGACCGTTAAAAGCTGATATGGTAACTTTTCAAGAGTATTTGATTAATCATGGGCTGCTATGTACAATTCGCGACTCTAAAGGTATAGATATTAGTGCTGCCTGTGGTCAACTAAAAGAAAAGGTAGAAGGAGAAATTTAATGAGTGCAGTAGAAATATCCCAAATTGTGTTTTTAGTAGTGGTATTTGGAGTTGGAGTTATTGGCTTTTTTATAGTAGCTACAAAGAAAGATTAACTTTAATAAAACGACCAACACACCAGGGAGGTCGTTTATAAATATAATAATACCTTAGTTTCCTTATATAAAAATAATCTACCATAACCTACTCTCTAATCTTAAATAAAAAATAATTATTAATATTTTAACTATATTTCTTTAAAGTGTGAAATATTCACACAGTGTTGTAAGCTGTGAATATCGTTTTACACTAATAAAAATAAATTTAATAATTTTAAACTTTTTTAAGAAAATTTTTATATAAATTTTTTCTGAAATGATAATACTTACAAATCTATTAAAGTGCCTAATATAGGGATTTAGTGCATATTACAGTGCTTTAAAAATTATTAGACACATAAATAGGTTTGCAACAGGAACTCTCTCTTATATGTTTAATAAGTTATTCACATAAAGAATTTTTATTAGAATATTCCGATTATTTAAACGAAACATGCGGTGTAATATTTATCTATACCTATTTAATATAAATAAGCAATTTATTCACAATGTTTCATGTGAAACATTTTCTATGAGTACAAATAAAATTTAAATTTTCATGCTTTCAAAACAGATTCTTTGAAAGTCAACCTTACTTTTTATATGATACTTTTTTTCATATAGTTCAAATTCTAATTCGTCGGCATGAAGAAGCAGCCTTGTCGCTCCACTCTTTTTAATTCTATCCTCGGCACTTAGCTCTTTATCTAAAAAGCGAACAATATCCTCTTCACTCTGTCCATATATAGGATCGCCGACTATTGAATGTTTCACGTGAAACAGATGCACTCTTATCTGGTGTTGTCTCCCTGTATACGGCGAGCACTCTACTAAAGTCATATTAGTCAAGGGAAAGTACTCAAGAGGTCTGAAATCAGTTTTAGAGGCTTTACCTGTATCGTGAACCTTTACAACCATTCTAACTATAGCACTCTCATCTTGTGCTCTTAAAAGCGGTGCTTCTACACATAAAGCCTCTTTTAACTCTCCATGAACCATAGCAAGATATTTTTTCTTCATCTCTCTCTCTTGAAACATCATTTTAATATCGCGCTCGCTCTCTTTGTTTCTTGCACATAAGACAAGTCCGCTAGTCTCTTGGTCAATTCTATGAGCAATATTAGCATCTTTTCCAAACTGATATTTAAGTTCATCTATTAAAGAGTATTGTGTATTTCTATTTTGAGGGTGAATAAGTACTCCACTGGGTTTATCAAAGAGAACAAATTCATCATATACGGCATGTGGAACTAGACCTTTTGTAGTAGGTTCAAAATAGATAAATTCAAACTCGCCCTCTATTTCACCGGCTGTTTTTGTCATTGCTTTACCCTTAACAAAAAGTCTTCCCTTGGCAATTAATCGTTGTGCTTCTTTTTGAGTGTAGTCTAACTCTTTAATCAAATATAAAAATGCTTTCTGCTTTTGAGGTGCAAACATTTTTTTTAAAACAAATGGCAAAATTTAATTCCTCTTTAATCAATAATTTACTATAAATTCTGTAAAATTAACGACTTTATTATGTGCAAATTTTAGCATAAAAACATAAGGTAATAATCATAAGGGTTTAATATATGATAGAAAGATATTCCAGAGAAGAGATGAGTTCTAAGTGGACAATGCAAGCAAAATATCAGGCTTGGTTGGACGTAGAAAAAGCTGTTGTAAAAGCATGGGCACAACTAGGAAAAATTCCCAAGGACGATGCAGACAAGATAGTAAAAAACGCAGGCTTTGATATTAAAAGAATAGATGAGATAGAAGCGGTAACTAGACATGATCTTATAGCATTTACCACTAGCGTGTCTGAAACTCTCGGGAGTGAAAGCAGATGGTTTCACTACGGTATGACAAGTTCAGACACTGTGGACACTGCCGTAGCACTTCAGATGAAGTCATCTTTGGAGTTAGTTATAGAAGACGTAAAAATGCTTATGGAGTCCATCAAAAAAAGAGCGATGGAACATAAGATGACTCTTATGGTAGGACGTAGCCACGGTATCCACGGCGAGCCTATAACATTCGGTCTTGTGTTAGCCGTTTGGTATGATGAGATGGCGAGACATTTAGAGAACTTGGAACAAACACTTGTAGTTATAAGTGTAGGTCAGGTTAGTGGGGCAATGGGCAACTTTGCTCACGCACCGTTAGAACTTGAAGAGATAACATGTGAAGAGTTAGGTTTAAAGCCGGCTCCTGCTTCTAACCAAGTTATTCAGCGTGACAGATATGCAAGACTTGCAACATCGTTAGCACTTATGGCGAGTTCAATCGAAAAGTTTGCTATTCAAGTTCGCCACTGGCAAAGAACTGAGGTTTATGAGTGTGAAGAGTATTTTGCAAAAGGGCAAAAAGGCTCCTCTGCAATGCCACATAAACGCAACCCAATCCTAACTGAAAACATAACAGGTTTGGCTCGCATGATTAGATCATATGCCGTTCCTGCTATGGAGAATGTTGCACTGTGGCATGAGAGAGATATCAGCCACTCTTCTACAGAGCGATTTTGGCTGCCGGACAGTTTTATAACAACTGACTTTATGTTACACCGTATGAATAACGTTATAGCTAACCTAACTGTTTATCCTAAAAATATGATGAGAAATTTGAACCTGACAGGCGGTTTAGTTTTTTCACAAAGAGTACTTTTAGAACTTCCTCTTCAAGGTGTCTCACGTGAAGATGCTTATAAAATCGTTCAAAGAAATGCGATGAAAGTTTGGCAAGAGATACAACAGGGTGAACCTACTACAAATGAAAAAGGTGAAAGTTTATACCTTAACCATCTTTTAGCAGATGAGGAGCTAAGAAACTCATTAAGCGAAGAGAAGATAAGAGAGTGTTTTAACTTTGATTATTACACCAAAAATGTAGATAAAATTTTTGCAAGAGTATTTAAAAAATAAAAAGAGGTGCCTATGATTACAATTATAAAAAGAAATGGTAGAACAGAGCCGTTAGATATTAGTAAAATTCAGAAATATACTTCTGCAGCAGTGAAAGACTTAACCAATGTTTCTCAGAGTGAGCTGGAAGTTGATGCGCAGATTCATTTTCGTGATGGCATAACATCTGAGGAGATACAAAAGACTCTTATTAAAACAGCGGTTGACAAGATAGATATAGATGCGCCCAACTGGACTTTTGTTGCTTCACGTCTTTTTCTCTTTAACCTCTATCATCAGGTAAATGGGTTTACAGGGTACGGCTCGCTAGAGAAGTATTTTACCAGAGGCGAAAAAGAGGGTCGTTTACTTTTAGGGCTTAGAGAGATGTATGACTTAGAGAGACTTGAAAAACATATTAAACCTGAACGTGATATGCTTTTTAACTATCTTGGAGTAAAAACTTTATATGACAGATATCTTATCAAAGATAGAAAATCAGACCCCGTAGAACTTCCTCAGCACATGTTTATGGCAATTGCCATGTTTTTAGCTCAAAGAGAAGAAAAACGCGAAGAGTGGGCAATTAAATTTTACGACATGATTTCTCAGTTTGAAGTAATGCTTGCAACTCCGACTCTCTCAAATGCCAGAACAACAAGACATCAACTTAGTTCATGCTATATCGGCTCGACTCCTGACAATATTGAAGGTATTTTTGATGCTTACAAAGAGATGGCAATGCTCTCTAAATTTGGTGGAGGTATCGGTTGGGACTGGACACAGGTTCGTTCAATGGGTTCATTTATAGACGGTCACAAAAATGCGGCCGGCGGAACTGTACCGTTTTTAAAAATAACAAACGACATTGCTATTGCCGTTGACCAACTAGGAACAAGAAAAGGTGCTATAGCTGTTTACTTAGAGCCTTGGCATATAGATATAAATGACTTTTTGGATCTTAAGAAAAATTCAGGAGAAGAGCGTCGTCGTGCTCATGATTTGTTCCCGGCACTTTGGTTAAATGACCTCTTTATGCAAAGGGTTCAAGAAGACGGTATTTGGACTCTTTTTGATCCTTATGATTGTGGAGAACTAGCTAAACTTCACGGTGAAGCTTTTAACGTAAAATATAAAGAGTTTGAACAAGATGAGTCGCTCATTAAAGAAAAACTCAAAGCAAAAAATTTGTGGAAAAAGATTTTAACATCTTATTTTGAAACAGGCAGTCCTTTTTTATGTTTTAA
>MNYP01000069.1 GCA_001873135.1 Helicobacteraceae bacterium CG2_30_36_10 | reverse complement strand
TCTCCATACTGCCCATTTCTTCTTATCATATAGCCATTGCAGATTATACATAGAGCTGATTCGAAATCACAATCACTATTTGTACATTTTGCAGCTCTGTTTTCTAAATCTTTTCTAACTTCACTTGCACATTGAGGACAGTAGTGTATGTTTTCAGTATATTTACACCTCGGATAGTTGCTACAACCATAAAAATGTTTTTTTCTATCTTCATGGTTTGTATTCTTTTTAAGAATTCCTGTTTTACACTCAGGACAATGTGTTAGCTGTATTTTTGTATCATTTATGAAATAGATTTCATTTTGATAGTTTTCAATCAGTTCTTCTATAAATGCCGACTTTTCATATTGGTTACTGAGTAAAAACAAAGGTCCCTTAGTCCTTGTGAGTGCTACATAGAAAAGTCTTCTCTCTTCTGCATCTTCATACTCATCCCCAGATGGAACTACAATACTTAAAATTGGGTCATCCTCAATTTTTGAAGGAAATCCGAATTTCCCATGATTTAAACCAAGAACAATTACATAATCAGCTTCGTTCCCTTTTGAACCATGAACAGATGATTTTTCTATAGATAAGGTCGGGTATTTTTCAAGGTTTAAATCATCTAGTAAAAAATTATAGCGTGCTAAAATTCTAACAGTCTTTCTATACTCTCCTTCTTTTTTTACAATATGTTTTAATATTGTCTCAACATCTTTTTTATTATCTCCAGTTGACCAATACAACAGAAGACTAAACCTATTTTTATCTTGAATTTTAATTGTTTTAATATCTTTTTGTAACTGTTTTGGATTTTTTTGTATAAAGTCTGATGCAACACTTGAGATAACATTGTCAAATCGAAATGTATAATCCAAAGGTATAGTCTGAGAAATACCAAAGGTTTTTTCAAAATCCTGAATAATTTGTATATTGCTTCCTGCAAACCTATTAATGGATTGCCAATCATCTCCAACTGCTGTAATTGATGTATTATTTAAAGGTAAAAGTGCTTTCACAAGCATAGCTCTTGTTGTAGAAATATCTTGAAATTCATCAATAAAAATATGCTTAAATCCGTGTTTGTATTTACCTTTTTCTATACTATTTAAGGCTTCAACAATCATGTCATCATAATCTATGCAACTATTTCTTTGTTGAAAATCTTGATACTCTTTAAAAATAAATTCAAATAATTTTATAAATAAACTTGAGCGCTCAATCTCTTTTGATTTTTCTTTTATATCTTCAAGTGTATGCCTGTTGGATTTAAAATGATTTAAAAAAGTTGTAAATAGCTTTGTGAAACTATTACTTTCTATTGGTTCTTTTAAGAGCTCATAAATTTCAGCTTCCTCAAGTTCTCTAAATATGACATTAAAAGAAAGGAGTTTTTGCTTTAAAAGTGGAAGAAGTGTCCCCTCTGAAAACTCATAACTAAATGTTTCGACAAGTGTAGTTTGATGCTCTTTATGTAGATTTCTTTTCCATTGCATATCTTCTAAATATTTATCACGATCTATATATGGAGCAGTATTACCTTTTCTATCGATACCAAAATGTTCAATATAAATTCCATACTCAGGTAAATAAAGATCTGGCTTATATTGTCGTCTCTCAACAGTCCAAGTTTTTATCTCGTAAGGCTCTTCGTATAAGTATTCAATACCATTAAGTGTTAAATAATTACATATTATCAACTCTTGATGACTTTTTACAGTTTCTTCTCTAAGCGTTGTAAGGTCTTTTCCTTGTGTATCACCCCTTGCTTTAACTTTATGTTTAAGAGTTTTCATATCAAAATCTTTTTGATAATCATAATATTCACCAAGGCTATCAAATTCTGACTCATTTTTATACGGAACACTAAAATAGGCTATAAATTGGGTAAACTCTTTCATAAATGTCCCTACAGACGAGAGAAGTTTGAAGATAGTATCTTTTATAAATACAGTCATATTGTTTGGAGATTCTGATATTGGACATATATCAAGTCTTCGACCCATTGATGAAGATATGATCTTTAACCCATAAGCGTGAAAAGTATCAATGTGAACATTTATATTCTTTTGTTCAAATCTTTCTTGTAACTCTTCTTGAGCATTTTTATTAAATGCCAATATAAGAATCTCATTTGGATGCAATATCTTTTTTTTGATTAAATAACTTACTTTCGCAACAATAACACTTGTTTTTCCTGAGCCTGCTCCTGCTAGAACTAGATTGTTGTTTTCATTAACAAGTACCGCTTCTTTTTGCTTTTGTGTCAAAGGTTGTGACTCAACTGTATCAAAAAAATCTTTTTCATTTATCATTTCGTTTTTAATAAAGGTGATGTTTTTTGTTTTTACCCATGTTATATCATCTTTGTGAAAAGATACAACTTCTGTGATAAAGTTTATTATTTTAGGATGAGTTAAAAACTCATCTTTTTTTTCAATAATTCTTCCTAATTCATCTTTTAAATCTCTTCTCCTATAGTCATTAATATATTGATATTTAGATAGTTGAAGGATTTTTATTTGAAAGCTAGTGAGTGTATTTTTAAACAGTTCAAGTTTAACATCAAACTCATTTTCAAGTTTTAAAATTTCTTGTTTAAGCTGTTCAATTTTTTTAATATTGTTTTTTTGTTGAAGTTCTTGATTCTCAATCTCTTCTGGTATTTTTATTCTCTCCTGTTCTTTAGATGACAAGATATCTTGTAGCTTTTGTCTTGCATCATTTAGAGACTCTAAGTAAGACAGATACTCCTTTTTGTAGCTTTTCATACCAAGACTTAAAACTTGTACTAATAGTTGTAAAAAAGTAAGCTTGAATTCTTTTGGTAGCTGATTTATTTTTTTTGTAAATTTACTCATTTCAAAACTAATAGCTTGATTTTCTTGCTGAATTGTAACTAAGTTTGCATTTAAATTAACAATATGCTCAATGCATCTTGTATCAAATATTTTAAATTCATGCATTTGATTCTTTGCTATTTTAAGCTGTTCTTGTAGTTGTCTCAAATTTAATATCCAAATTGGAATTTATGTATCATTTTTTATCAAGTCTATGTTACTCATCTTTAAACTACTTAAGTATCTATTATTATTATTTACTTTCAACAATCTTACTCAATTAAGTCTTGAAAATTTGAATATTCGCATCATTTTTGCTAATTACTATTATTCCAATAATAATTGTCAGTAACAACATGATTCCAAAAAAAACCACCCATCCAGTGTTTTTTCCTGACAAATAACCTCCTGTCATTTCATAGGCTTTTTCATAGCAGAAATCAAATGTTTTTTCATTAACTTCATATGTGTGATAGTGCGCATGCACTTGGCCACCCGTACACATAAACACTTGGCCAGTTGAGAAGGTAAAAAATATTCTTGCGTTATTGTAACATAGGTGGCCAAGTAAATTATTATTTGGCTAATATTTCTCTCATAGACGGACCTTCCAATTCAATTTTATGCGCTGTGTGGATGAGTCTGTCCATCATAGCATCAGCAATAGTTTCATTTCCTAAATATGCATGCCAATCCCTCACAGGAAGTTGTGCTGTAATGATAATTGAGCCATTAAACATTTTTTCTTCTATCACTTCAAAGAGATCATTAATCTCATCACCTTTAAGTGGTGTCACTCCGAAATCATCAAGTAACAACAGTTTAAACTTTGATATTTTTGCAAGTGTTTTTGTGTAGCTGCCATCGAGTCTTGATGCTTTAATTTCCTCAAGAAGCGTGGCAACGCGATAATACTTTGTATTATGTCCAAGATTGATGCATCGTCTTGCAAATGCTTGCATAAGAAAGCTCTTCCCTGTGCCTGTAGCTCCTGTAAGAAGTATGTTTTGGTTCTTATTGATAAAGTCACCATTAGCTAAAGAGAGTATGAGTGACTTATCAAGCTTTCTTATTGGAAGGTGTCAAACGAACTCTTAAAATAGTCATACAATTTACAATATTATGCTTATCTTAGGGCAATTCACCTAATAAAAGTAATTAATTTTGCAATGCGTTTGACACGAAAGGTAAGTTATCAACTCTAAAATCTTTTATGGTTTTTAGTTGTTCTAATAGAAGTTTTTGCTTTTTTAGTTTCATCTTTAAGTCTTTTTAAACTCTGATAAGCAATTTTTATCCCTACTTTCTATTTATTGTGGATTTCATCGGATTAACCTACAAGTATAAAGTTTTATTTTATTTTGCAAAAAAACACTTTTTTATTTTGCATATTTTAAGTATGATATAGACAGCCATACAAATCACAAGAGATTAAAAAAAGATTTGTCACAAAGCAAAGAGATGTTTTTTGTGATGATTAGTAGTATGGGAATAGTTGATTATTAATTTAAACTGTATGGGCATGTAAGCTCATTTATTTAGTAATACGGAGTTGGCAATGTCATTTCAGGATTTTATTATTGCCATCAAATATTCTAATTTTGTTCAGGGAACACAGGCTATAGCTTTAGAAGATATTATAAATCTTTATGATTTATGCCTTGTAGGATTATTTGCTACTATCTTTATAGGCTTTTTAACAATAGTTGTAGGTAGTCATAAATATCCGCTTTTGGATGAATTTATAGATCGTGTTTTTTAAGACAAGAAAGCTTAGTTTTCAGAGATGAGATTTCTGTAAAACTAAGAAGCGGTACCGACACGTACGATGTTTTCAGTGTTACGAGGATGATAATAAAAGTGAATAATGAAGAGTAGTAATAGAGATTTCTACAGTACTATTGGTATCTATTGAAATTGCGCTAAGTACTAGGAAAATGACTATGATTAATGAAAGAAATTTAACGCTAACCCTCTACCCAATCCCTAACAAAGTTGATAATGCTAATGTTATTTATTATAATACAGACGAAGAAGATGGTTCATATGCGTTGTTTAACATCGATGCCGTAGAAATTTCTGAGAGTATTTTAAAAAAGTTTTCTACCCTTAGAGAAGTAGCGAAATATCTTATTGATGGAATTATCATAGAGACTATTGCTCAGTTTGCGCTGAGCGTAGAATTTCCGCAGAATCTTTTAAAACAACTGCATGATGATAAAGAAATTGATCTTTTTTTACTATCTTCTTATGATGAAAATATAAAAAATATCCTAAAAAAAAGATTGTTTATTGTGTTACCTGAGTATTTAAGAAGAAAGTATTTTGATGTACAAAACGAGTGTCTCATTAATGTTAAAGCCATGGGAATTGAGTCGATGATAGTTGATAACAAGTTAGCAGAGGGGAGCTTTATCAGTGATGTAAGCTTTGATAGGATAACTTCTAGCTGGATTGTTGTTTAATGGAACTATTTCTAAGTAATAAAAATAGGAGAGCTTAAAGATGAGCACCTTGGCACCAAAACAACGAATTGCACTTCGTAAAAAAATCAATGTTGCTTTTAAATGAAACATATATTAATAATTCTAATGCTAACAATAAGCATCTATGGTGATGCGATTAAATTTAACGTCAATGATGCAAAAAAATCTACTTATACATTAAAAGTAACATCGTTAGATGGCACGCAGGGGTTTGGCACCGCAGTAGCCATAGCAGATAATGGCAAACTAATCACTGCTTACCACAACATTAGTGATGCCAAATTGATTACCGCTATTGATTATAAAGGCAATGAATACAGTGTTACTATGGGCAAAATTTCTTTTATAAATGATTTGGCTTATCTTTATGTTGATACAAAAAATAATTACTATTCTAAAATGTCACACTCTTTAAATTTAGCGGATGAAGTATATGTGTTAAGTTATGATAATTTCTTACTAAAAGGGATGCTCTCGCATATATCCGATGCTGGGATAATTATTAATATAGAAATACGAAAAGGCACATCAGGTGGAGGTATTTTTAACACCAATAACGAGCTAGTCGCTATAGCCCTTAGAAAAGATATACTGGATAAGACTTCATTTGGTGCCACAATAAATATGCTTAGCACTATAACGGAGCCTTATGAGCTATTAAAAGAATTAAAGCACTCAGATGGCAATAGTGATAACTATGACACATCTTTTTGTGAGAATAAAGAGCAATTAGCTGTGTGGAAAAAGCTATCTAAAAATAGCGATACTAGGATTCAAGAATATCACGCTCTCTTTATAGGGTTATGCAAAAAAGTAAGCAACAAAGACCTCACCACAGAAGAAGCACAATTTATTTTCGAAGACTGTAGACTTCGATTGTTTGGGAAGCAATAATTTAGAAAAAATTACTGTTTAAATTAAAACGGATTTTCTACAGTGTCTGTTTTAATTACTTCAATATGGTCAGGCAGATTTCTCTCTCTCTTTAGAGCATCTATAGAAGCGTCAATAATTCGTTTTAACTTAAATGCATTTTCGAGACCTTCTTTATCTTTGGTAATATCCAAGTCACCATAAATAGAAATCCTATCGAGCCTGTTCTCAATTGTCATTTTGCCAATACTAAAAGCATCCTTTTCATTCTCATAGGCCATAAATCCCTTATTCATACTATTTTCCTCTGCATAATTTCTCACACGGTATTCCGTCACCATCTCCATCTATCTTAGTAACTCCACAATTATTCAAATAGAACTGTGCTTCCTCACAACTATCCATCTCACGACAAGTTTTTTTATCTTTACACTCTATATTTGTATTCACAGCAGGTATTAATTGTGTAGTTGGTATTGGTGCTGGTATATTATTTTTAAAATTATTATTATTTCGTCCAGTAGGCTTAGGCAATTTCATAGCGTTTTGTTTAGCTTTTTCGCTTAGCTTTGGAAATATTTTAATTCCTGCTAATTGCTCAAGCTCTGCAATACTAATTACTTTATAATTATTACCCTCTGCGTTATCTGTGATATAGGCACCAGCAAATCCACTGGAGGGGTCATAAATCGCTTTGTATATTTTTGTAGGGATTAATACTCGTCCACCAATACGCTGTAAATTAGAGCCCATAAAAATTGGTCCAGTTACAACATATAGTTCACCTCTATCCTTAGCAAGGTTACGAGTGGTTCCCTCTATTTGTGCCCATATACCACGATTATTCTCTTGATGTTGAGGGATCATATTCGCCAAAGTAAAACTATCATGCTGTGCTTGAGCATTTGGCATATCAGCGGATGGTGCCATATGCCCGCGGTCATATCCAGAACGAGCATAATCATTAAGTTCAGCACGCTCATCGCCGGGTAATCTATCTTCAGAACGAAAATCATTAGTTCTTTCGGAGCGAGAGCCTAGTCCTACTCTTGTAAGATGCTCACCTACATAAAGTGGCGTTTTAGAGATGCCAGAGTGCATTACCGCAAAAACTGAATAACAAAGCTCTTTAGTTTTAGGAGTTAACTTTGAATTAGTAATATCTGGGGCTTCATTCTCATAATAAACGTTACTACACTCAGTTGGTGCAGATAATAGAAGTGTCGATAGTGCTATAGTTGTAAACAAATATTTTAGTGGTCGCATTAAGCTCGCTTACTCGTAGGATAATTTATTAGCATTATCCCAAATAAATCCGTACTATAAATTCCACTCTCCACTTGTAAAAAAATATCATTTTTTTCAGAAAAATAACACTGAGTTAGACTATAAAATTATGCTTCACATATTTGAACTCCAAATTTATTGTGATATTGATATTTTTTGTAAGGTTTACTGTTTTTTTGACAATAGTATCCTCTAGTAAGCTTACAAAGAGACGGATTTTTAAGGATTTATTTTTCACTCGAGACTCTCTTCATAAGCTCTGTATCTTATTTTCTGGAGTA
>MNYP01000020.1 GCA_001873135.1 Helicobacteraceae bacterium CG2_30_36_10 | reverse complement strand
GATATGGAGTCATTAGTGCCAGCGCTTCCCCCAAAGAACAAACATAATACCTAGATATAAACCGTGCCAATTCCATCTGTTTTGTTTCATAAAAAAACTCTGAAATTTCTAAAATCTCATTTGTTTTAAACTCAGGTTTATGGCATGTGGAAATAACTACGGCTTTTAAGTTTTTGTTTCGTACAAGAACCTCGACAATGGTTCCTGTTTTTATATCTGCATGAAAGTTAAATGTAAGCGAAGATAGAGGAGATGCGAGGATTGCAAGGTTATAAAAATACACTGAAATCCTCTAAAAATTTAGTTAACTAGCTTGTCACAAATAGCCGGTTGTGCTGCGTCTAGAGTAAATCTTCCTGTTGTAGGTGCATACGTAAAATCACAATCTTGCGAGCCGACTTTAAATGTGTAAAGAAGAAAAGGAGCGGTGGCACTTGTTGTGCTCCAGTGCCCATCTGTTGTGCCTGCAGTTATGCCGTACATAAGTAACTCACTTCCTGCTGTGCCGTTACCGTCAAAAAGTGTAGTCGTAGAACTGCTTAAGCTGTTCATAAAGCTAGAGTCCCCTTTGATAAGTCGGCTTTGTCTCTCGGTGACGATAGCAGAGCGAATACTTGCTATATCCGCACGACCCTTAGATATCTGCGCATCTGTTCTTGTTGCCGCAAACTTAGGAATAGCAACGGCTGCTAAAATTCCTAAAATAACAATAACGAACACGAGTTCAATCATAGTAAAAGCATTTTTTTTATTTTTCATTGGAAATTCCTCTAATTAATCATTTTTCATTAGAATAGTATAGTAGCATTATTTAGATTATTTTGATTTGAAGATTTTAGTTGGAGAGGGAAAAGGTTGAGAGTTTATATGCATTCCCAAGCAGAACTTGGGAACGAGAAAAAGTCTTAATAAACTACGTGAGAACCACCGAATTCATGTGTTCCATTTAAATCTTTTGCATATGCTGCTGTATGAGCAGTCGCACAAAATGCAAGACCTGTACCAGTATTATTAGTAACTGTAGCATTGCCATCACTTGTCGTTGTGATTGTAAAACACTTTAGTTGAGAACAAGCATTCGAAGACGCATTAACATCACTAATATTACCATCAGACGTATACTTTCCACCTAAATCAGCAACACAAGTAGCTAAATTTGCAATATCCGTAGAAATTTTCGCATCATCACGAGTAGCAGCAAGTTTCGGAATAGCCACAGCTGCCAAAATACCTAAAATAACGATAACGAAGATCAATTCGATCATAGTAAAACCAGCTCTTTTCATAAAGAACTCCTTGAGTTAAAAAATTCGAGTTACTCTAGTAACCTTGTTAGCATTATGATTTAGTCTGTATTAAAGAATGCTTAAATGGTATAATATTGTTCCATAAGTGTTTGGCTGTTTCTGTTGGAACTAAATTTGCTCATTGTATTTTAAATAATAAAAGGAGTTCGTGATGAGCATTGAAATTTCTCGTACACATGGCTTGATTAAGGACGCTCTCGACTACAGAGCTGCACGTCAAGATATGATTGCCTCAAATATTGCCAATGCTGACACTCCTTTTTATAGACCAAGAGATATAAGTTTTGAAGAGACACTTCGTGCTAAAAAAGAAGAAATTTTAGGTGAAAATAACACAAAGTTAGAACTTGCCAATACAAATGGTTCACATATTCCACTTAACAGTGAAAAGCAAAGCTACAAACCTACTCTTTTTTATAGAGACGGACATATGGCAAGAAATGACGGCAATAGCGTTGATATAGACGTAGAGACTACAGAGATGAGTAAAAACTCTCTTATGTTTAACGCTCTTGTTCAAGCCAATAAAAAAGATGGCATGATTTTTCAAAGCGTAATAGACGCATCATCGAAGTTACATTAAAGGGTAGAGAATGAGTAATTTTTTAAACAGTTTTGACATTAGCGGTTACGGTTTGTCTGCACAGAGAGTTCGTGTAAACACCATCTCAAGTAACATTGCCAATGCACAAACAACCAGAACGGCTGAGGGCGGACCTTACAGACGTCAAGAGGTAGTTTTTAAAGCTATCGACTTTAATGAAGAGTTCAACAAAGCCCTCAATGGAACGACACAAAGCGCAAAATACCAAGACCCTTTGAGCGAATGCGATTTTGGCAGAAAGGTTAATCCTGCTATAATGAGCGTTATAGTTGACAAAATTTCTCGTGATGACAGTGAACCGAATATGAAGTTTGACCCGCAACATCCGGATGCAGATACAAACGGTTATGTCGCCTATCCAAATATTAATCCTGTTATAGAAATGGCCGATTTGGTTGAAGCAACGCGTTCGTATCAGGCAAATGTTGCCGCTTTTGAGAGCTCAAAAAATATGGCGAACAGTGCCATTTCACTGATGCAATAAGGAAATAAGTTATGAATAATATAAGTGGTATTTCAGGCACATCGACCGCCGAATTATTAAAACAAAAAGAGAAGCTAAGCTCGTCAGGGAGTGGAGACGCTTTTTCACAGCATTTAAAGTCAGCTTTAAACGAAGTAAATGAACTTCAAGTGGAAAGTGAAAATGCTATCGGAGATTTGGCGACCGGTCAGGTAAAAGATTTACATCAAGCAGCATTGGCTATTGGCAAAGCAGAAACGAGTATGAAACTTATGCTTGAGATTAGAAACAAAGCACTCAACGCTTATAAAGAATTAGGCAGAACACAATTATAATACTCCTCATATGTTAAACCAAAACAAAAGCAAAAAAATATTTCTACTTTATGTTCTTATTGCTTTAGGGTTTTTAATATTCTTAAGTGTAATGTTTCTTACGGTAGTAAAACATCGTGATCTTCCCTCCTTGTATACTGAGGAAAGTTCTAAAGCTGAAAGAGGAAACATCATCAGTGCAGATGGTTTTCACATTGCAACTACTAAAAAACTCTATAAAGCTGTTGTAAATACTTACTATATTGACCCAGAGAAAAAAGAGCTTTTTATACAACTTTTCAGTATTTACTCAGGCATAAACGCAGGTGAAATCAAAGAGAAACTAGCTCAGAGAAGTGGAGTAGTAGTTCTAAGCTACGACATTGCGGAAAAACAGGCTCAGTATTTAAAAAGACTTGCCTTTGAGCTGAGACGGCTTGATGTTTTTGTAGCTAAAGAAAACAAAAGAACAGGGCAAAGAACACTGCATGGGCTGAGTATTATAGAGAGTGGAGAGAGCAGAGAGTATCCTTATGGAAATTTATTGACACCCATTATTGGCTACCCGCATAAAATAGAAGATGAGGGTTACACTCAGATAAAAGGTGTTAAAGGCTTGGAAAAAAGGTTTGATTTAGAGTTGTCGCCAAGACAAAATGCCAGTAGCAAAGGTCCTCGTGACGTCAATAGTTACATCATCTTAAATAAAGAGAGCTTTACAAAACCTGCTATAAACGGCTTAGACATTAAACTCAATATTCCTGTTGCACTTCAAATAAAAGTAGAAAGAATGTGTGACTCTATGAAAGTTGATCTCGACGCCAAAGAGGTAATGGTGGCTGTGATAGATTCTCACAACGGCAATGTTTTAACGCTGGCAAGTTCCAACAGATTCTTGCCAAAAGACATTAAAAAGAGCGATTATTCATCTCTAAATAGCGCAATGACCGAGTATAGTTTTGAGCCCGGAAGCGTAATAAAAACTCTTACTTTTTCTCTGCTCTTAGATAAAGGTTTGGTCAATCCCTATGATTTGGTCAACGGGCATAACGGCAGATTTAAAATCGGCAGAAAGGTCATAACTGATGAGCATAAGTTTGACTGGCTCAGTGCTGAGAATGTGATAGTGCACTCTTCAAACATAGGAATGGCACAATTGGCTCAAAGATTATCGGGCTATGAATTTAATCAAGGTCTTAAAAGTTTTGGTTTATCGCAGAAATCTACCAATGATTTAGTTTATGAAAGAGTAGGTTCTATACCAAGTGCCACAAGACTCGAAAATGAGATTTATAAAGCAACTTCTGCATACGGCTATGGAATGAGAGTTAACCTTATGCAATTAATACGTGCTTACACCGCCTTTAGCAACAATGGTCGAATTGTATATCCTAAAATTGTAAATAGCTTTGTTGACGAATACAAACGTGAAATCTTCATCCCTGATGAGGAGCAAATACAGGTTATAAAAAGCTCTACGGCGGCCAGAGTAAAACAGATTCTCATAAAGACCGTCAATAAAGGTACGGGGATGCAAGCTATTACACAAGGCGTAGAGGTTGGCGGTAAAACCGGCACTGCCCATATGGTTGAAAATGGGCAGTATGTAAATCGCTATAATACATCATTTGTCGGCTTTGCCAATGATGCGACCCATAACTATACAATGGGAGCAGTTATTTTAGAACCGAAAAAAAGCCAGTTTGCTTCTCAAACGGCCGTTCCCGTATTTAAAAAAACGGTGGATATTCTGATTGAGGAGAGTTACTTGTTTCCATCACAGCCAAAGATTGTCGAGTAATCTTGTTGTTCCCACTTTGGCCTCAACTAAAATAAGAGTATTTCCTATTTCCACATGCCGAGCTAATTCAAAGTCGCGATTTAATATTGCGACATATGATATTTCCAGCGGCTCAAGAGTTTCTCTCATTTTACTAATAATTATTTTTGTATCTAAAATCTTTTGGCTAATCATTTTACCTGCTTGATAGAGTGAAGCTGAGATTTTTAAGGCTTCTCTTCTCTCTTGTTGACTAAGATAAATATTTCTGCTACTCATAGCAAGCCCATCACTCTCTCTCACCGTGTCGACTGCCACGATGTTGACACTCATAAACATCTGCTTTACCATAAGTGAAATAAGATACAACTGCTGTGCATCCTTCTTTCCAAAATAGGCAGTTGTTGGGTTTACAATATTTAAGAGCTTCATTACAACAGTAAGCACTCCATCAAAGTGTGAAGGTCTGCTTGTGCCTTCGAGTACATAACCTCTGACTTTTGGCGCTAATATACTCACTTCATCCTCAGTGTATATATCTTTGGCATGTGGAAAAAAGAGTACATCAACACCGCTTAATTTACATATCTGCTTATCTGCTTCATCTCTTTTTGGGTAATTGTCTAAGTCTTCACCTTTTAAAAATTGAGTCGGATTTATAAATATAGAGACGACGACTATTTCATTTTCTTTACGTGCTTTTTTTATAAGAGAAATGTGCCCCTCATGCAAAGCACCCATAGTCGGTACAAAACCAATGCTCTGGTTTGCTTGAAAACCTATACTCTGCTGCGTGTTTTTCAAATACTCTTTTAACTCGTTTGGAGTTGAAATAATCTTCATTTTAAGCCTCTATTTAATATAATCGCAATTATACACTAATGGACTTGCTTTATGGATGATTACGAATACACAGAACTTTTAAAAAATATGGAAATAAAAATCAAGAATATTGCAGGTGTAGTTGAACCTGAAAAAATCAAGAGCAGACTGCTTGAAATTAAAGAGTTGGAAAATGACCAAGATTTTTGGAATGATGCTACCTATGCTGCCATAATACAAAAAGAAAAAACGCAACTACAAAGAAAGCTAGACAAATTCAATGTTGCTAAAGATGCCGTAACTGATGCTCTAGAGCTTCATGAAATGTCTAACGACGAAAATGACGAAGAGTCTCTTTCAGCTCTTTATGCTGATGCGGACAAACTTGGAAAGCTTATAAGAAATATGGAGATAGAGGTTCTGCTCAGCGGTGAAAATGATGCCAACAATGCCATTCTTTCCATTCACCCCGGAGCCGGCGGAACTGAGAGTCAGGATTGGGCGGAGATGCTGCTACGAATGTATAAACGCTGGGCTGAGAGACACCATTTTAAAGTTGAAGTTCTTGACTATCAAAGTGGAGAAGAGGCAGGTATCAAAGATGTTTCTATATTGGTGAGCGGTGAAAATGCCTATGGTTACCTAAAAGTAGAAAACGGGATTCACAGATTAGTAAGAATATCACCTTTTGATTCAAACGCCAAAAGACACACCTCTTTTAGTTCAGTTATGGTCTCGCCAGAAATAGATGATGATATTAATATTGTCATTGAAGATAAAGATATCCGCGTAGACACGTATAGATCAAGCGGAGCCGGCGGTCAGCATGTCAACAAAACAGAATCTGCTATACGCTTAACGCATATAGCAACTAATGTTATTGTTCAGTGCCAAAATGACAGGAGCCAGCATAAAAATAAAGCTACCGCCATGAAAATGCTAAGGTCACGGTTATATGAGCTAGAGCTAGAAGCCCAAAAAGCTGAAAAAGATGGAGTAGCAAAAAGTGAAATTGGATGGGGACACCAAATTCGTTCCTACGTTATGCAGCCCTATCAGCAAGTTAAAGACTCCCGAAGCAATGAAGCCTACTCAAACGTAATGGCAATACTCGACGGTGACATAGATAAAATGATAGAGGGCGTTTTAATAGCACAGAACAGAGCCTGAGAATTAAACTTCCGGCTCTTCTTTTTTTATAAAGCTGTAAGCTAAAAATCCGATTCCTAAAATCATAAAGAGTATGGTCAGATACTTCATCTGTTTTTCTTGAGTATCTTTTAGCCCCTCTATATATTCAGAAGCATCTGGTTTAGCTACTTGTGAACCGCTGCTGCTTTTACCTGCTACACTCGCTTCCATTCTGGCGACATTGGCAGCTGCCATTTCAACCTCTGATATGCCCTCTTTAGGTGTGAGCCAAAAATGCACTGCAAAACCAATTACAAGCATTAACCCGCCCAAAGTTCTTAATATAACTTTTTTATGTTTTAAAAAAAAATTCAATATATACCTTTTACTCAAGATTTAATTTGAATTATGTCAAAATCCTAGTATGAATCTACTTAAAGAATTTGCACTTGATGATAAATGTTCCTATCTAAAGAATAAAGAGCAGACAACTCACTACAAAATAATTGACAATTGTGATGATTCCAACTGTCAAGGGTTAGTTGAACGTGGATACAGACGCTTTGGTAAGATGTATTTTAGACCTATATGTTCGGCGTGCCAAGAGTGTCAAAGTATTAAGATTGATGTAGAAAAATTTGAATTTTCAAAATCACAAAGAAGAGTACTTAAAAAAGGTCATTTGCTAAAAAGTTATATTCAGAGACCGACTCTCACTCAAGAACATCTAACTTTATTTAACAAATACCATCTCTATATGAAAGAAAAAAAAGAGTGGGAGTTTCAAGAGACAACTGCTGAGCACTATTTCAACTCATTTGTAGACGGGCACAGTAACTTTGGGTATGAAGTTTTGTATTTTGATGAGAATAAGCTTATTGGGGTTGACTTAATAGATATACTTAAAGATGGGGTTTCTTCGATTTATTTCTATTATGACCCTGATTATATTGAATATTCATTAGGAAAGTTATCTTTATACAATCAAATAAAGTTTGCGAAAAAAAGTCATAAAAAGTGGATATATTTGGGTTATTATGTTGAAGAGTGCCCTTCTTTATCCTATAAGTCTCATTATAAACCCTATCTTACACTAGAGGGAAGACCAAGCGAGTATGAAGATTTTAACTGGAACTAGTCTCTTAACTCTTTAATCTGATTTTTTCTTATTGCAGTTTTTTTTCTTACAACTTCTTCCTCAAGAGCTTTTTGGAGTGCTTCTTGCTTCTGCCTATCATTTTTTCTAATTCTTTTTATTTTCGCTTCTTCTAGTTCTTTTGTAGTAACTCTAAGCT